>JAFIHP010000032.1 GCA_017849335.1 Actinomycetales bacterium
CAGGCCGCCGGTGTTCACGTGGGCCTCGTTGATGGGCAGGCCCTTGAAGATGTTGGCGAAGGCCACGCCCAGGAGCAGCGCGGGCAGGAAGCTGCCCACAACCTGGCAGGCGTCCCACAGGCTCTTCCAGGTGATGCTGTCCACCTTGCTGCGGAACTCGAAGGACACGCCGCGCAGGATGAGCGCGAAGAGCAGCAGCATCAGCGCGGAGTACAGGCCGCTGAACATGGTGGCGTAGGCCTGCGGGAAGGCCGCGAAGGTCACGCCGCCGGCGCTGATGAGCCAGACCTCGTTGCCGTCCCAGAACGGACCGATCGCGTTGATGGCGACCCGGCGCTCGGTGTCGGTCCGGCCGACCCACCGGTGGAGCATGCCGACGCCGAAGTCGAAGCCCTCCAGGACGAAGAAGCCCGTCCAGAACACGGCGATGATGACGAACCAGACGGTGTCCAGGCTCACGGCACTCCTTCCTCGGTCGGTGCGGGTCAGTAGGTCAGGACCGTGACGGGCTCGTCGGCGTCGGGCTTGTGTCCCAGGCCGGGCCCGTCGCGGACCTCGCCGAGATCGCGGCGGGCGTACTTGACCATGAGCTTGACCCAGACGACGCCGAGCACGAGGTACATGATCCAGAACGCCACCAGCGACGCCGTGACCTCGGCGACGCTGACCGAGGGCGAGTTGCCGTTCTCGGTGAGCAGCAGCCCTTGCACGACCCACGGCTGACGCCCGTTCTCGGTGAGCAGCCAGCCGGCCGTGTTCATCACGAACGGCGTGAGGACCGCCCAGGTCGCCACCGTCAGGAAGACGCGCGCGGTCTGGAGCTTCTTCCGGCGCCACAGCCACAGGCCCCACAAGGCGAGGAGGGGCAGCAGGGAGCCGAGGTAGGCCATCGTCCGCATCGACCAGTACTGCACGAACACGTTCGGGATGTAGTTGCCCGGTCCGTACTGCTCCTCGTACTGCGACTGAAGCTCGTTCAGCCCGGTCACCGCCCCGTCCCACGAGCCCGTCGCGAGCAACGACAACAGGTGCGGGACCTCGATGATCTTGGTGGCGTCCTCGTCGCTGGAGGTCCAGCCCCCGACCTGGGCGGCCGAGAACGAGCACGGTCCGCAGGTCTCCCACTGCGCCTCCATGGCCGCGACCTTCATCGGCTGGTAGGTCGTCTCGACCACGCCGAGGTGGCTGCCGACCATGAGGATCAGGATCGAGACCGGGAGCAGGAGTCCCAGCGACAGCTTCATCGTCCGAAGGAAGGCTGTCGGGCTGCTCCGGCGACGCAGGTGCCACGCGGACACCGACAGCATCAGCAGCAGGCCCGTGACAGCGGACGCGAGCAGGACGTGCGCGTACCCCCACACGAACACGGGGTTGGTGAACAGCGCCGTGATGGACGTCAGCTGCGGACGTCCGGACGACGGGTCGATCTCGTAGCCGACCGGGTGCTGCATCCAGGAGTTCGCGGCCATGATGAACGCGGCGGAGAGCGCCGTGCCGATCGCCAGCGCCCAGACCGTCGCCAGGTGGACCTTCTTCGGCAGGACGTCCCAGCCGAACAGCCACAGCCCCAGGAAGGTCGACTCGAGGAAGAAGGCGGCCAGCCCCTCCATCGCCAGCGGCGCGCCGAACACGTCGCCGACGAAGCGGGAGTACTGCGACCAGTTCATGCCGAACTCGAACTCCTGCACGATGCCGGTCACCACGCCGATGGCGATGTTGATGACGAGCAGCGTCCCGAAGAAGCGGGTCAGCTTGCGGATCTCCGCATCCCGAGTGCGGTACCAGTGCGTGTGCAGGATCGCCACGAGGAACGACAGTCCGATCGTGACGGGGACGAAGAGGAAGTGGTAGATCGTGGTGGTCGCGAACTGGAGCCGCGACAGGTCGAGCTGGCTCATGTCGCCCCGTTCCCCCGCGCGTGGCTCACGCGTCAGCTCCGATCATCCGCAGCGGATGCGGGCTGGGGACATCCGGCGTCGCGGTCGGCCCCGCCCTGCGGCTCGAAACCCTAGCGCGGCGAACCGGGTCGGGCACCCCGGGAACGCAGGCGGCGAGGCGCCGGAAGCGACGGTGCGGGACACATCATCCGGACGGGGTGAGCGCGGACCGGCGACTACCCTCACGCCGATGGACGTGTCCGACTACCTGAGCGCACTACGTCACTCGCGGAGGTCCGATGTCGTTCGGATCCGGGACGCGATCGTCGCTGCCGAGCCCGAGCTGACCGAGACCGTCAAGTGGAACGCGCCGAACTTCGTCTTCGCCGGCGAGGACCGCGTCACGTTCCGGCTGCAGCCGGGTGACCGCGTGGAGCTCGTCCTGCACCGAGGCGTCCGCGTCCGAGCCGACACCGGGTCGTTCGTGTTCGACGATCCGTCTGGCCTGGTGTCGTGGGCCGCCCCGGATCGCGGCGTGATCGCGATCCCTCCGGACGCGGACCTGGACGCCCTCGTGCCCCAGATCGTGACGGTCGTCTCCGCCTGGATCCGGACCTAGGGCAGCGGGCGACTAGCTCGCGGCTGGCACCGGGCTGGCCGGCGGGACGGGCGAGGCCGACGGCGCCACAGCGGCCGGGTCCGGCGCGGGAGACGCCGGAGGCGCCGGAACCTCCGCCGATGCCGTCGGCGACGGGACGTAGGCGTCGCCGAGGATCCACTGCGCGATGATCGGCGCGATCTCCAACGCCAACGGGAAGCCCATGTTGTGCTCCAGTGGCAGCACCTGGGTCTCCGGGTCGATCCCGCGTGCCCGCAGCGCATCGGCGAGCTGCTGGGGCTGCTCGGCGGGAACGATGACGTCGTTCGCGCCGGACAAGATCATCACCCGGACGGGCGGGATCGACGTTCCGGGATCCTTCGCCGCCGTGATCGGGCTGAACTCCGCGCGCTCCTCGGGCGTGCCGCCGCCGGAGAAGATCGCCGCCGGTGCGGTCGAGGACGCGAGGTCGTAGACCCCGGCGACACCGGCCACGCCGGTGATGGTGACCGGCGGGTACGGACAGGCGGAGCCGAAGCGGTCTCCGGTGAGCGCGACCTCCATCACCAACTGTCCGCCCGCTGAGTGACCGATGAGGTAGATCTGGCTCGGCGGGTAGCCGAGGGCGTTCAGCTGGAACGCGCTCCACCGAACCGCGCACGCGACGTCGTCGATCGGACGCGGGAACGTCGCACCGTCGGCCGTGGTGCTGTACGTGATGAGCGATGTGCTGACGCCGGACGCCGTCAGCGACTCGGCCAAGGGGCGGTAGTCCACCGGGTCCGAGGTCTGCCACCCACCGCCGGGAACCACGACGGCCAGCGGCGTCGGGCCGGGCGTGGGCGGGACGCGCAGGACCGCCATCAGGTTGGGTTCGTAGAAGTCCGTCAGGATCCCGTTGGACATCTCGCGGGTGGTGACCGACGGCGCAGCCGTGGGCGCGGGGGGCGTCGCGGCCTGCGAGGTCTCGTCCGGCGTCGGGACGGCGCCCGACGAGGTCGGCGGCAACGGCGTCGCCTGGGCGGCGCAGCCGGCGAGGAGAACGGCGGCGATGGCGACCACGGTCAGACGTGCCCGGTGGGGAAGGTTCACGCCCCCATGGTCACACGACGAGTCCTCGGCGGCCGAATGACCGCGCCCGGCGAGCCGGGCGGACGTGAGAGGGTGCGGACATGTCGCAGCGGCCGTTCGACCTGGATCCAGGCGTCCACACGACGGACGACGGACTGTACGGCCCCGAGAGCGTGACGTGGAACGTGATGGCGTCCCCGGCCATCGGCATCGGCGCCGGTGCCGCGGCCCTGGTGCAGATGCTGTACCCCCCGGTCATGTACGTCATCGACCAGGCGTCCAGCGTGCGCACGCGCCCGGAGGACCGGGCCAAGCGCACCGGCGACTACACGGCGACCATCACGTACGGCGACGTCGACAGCGCGGAGCGGGCCGGGGAGGTGCTGCGCAATCTCCACGCGACGCGCCGGGCGGTGGACCCGTCCACCGGGCAGGAGTACCGGGCCGACGACCCGGAGCTGCTCGTCTGGGTGCACAACGCCCTCACCTGGACCCTGCTGCGCTCGCTGCGCGAGTACGGCCCGCGTCTTGCCCCCGTCGACGAGGATCGTTTCGTCGCCGAGCAGCGCGCGGTCGCTGCGCGCCTGGTGGGTTGCGACCTCGACGACGTCGTCTCGACGGTCAGCGACCTCGAGGCCTACATGACGGCGATGCTCCCCCGCCTCGCGATGACGACACCGGCCCTGTGGTTCCGTGACCTGATGGTGCCGCCCACGTGGGCGCCGACTCCGCAGAACGCCCTGGCGAGCCTGTTCGCGAACGCGAGCGTGCTGGTGATGGGCCGGGCGCACCGCGAGCTCTACGGCTTCCGGTTCGGCCCGGTCAAGCGGGCAACAACCGTCGGGACCGTGAAGCTGCTGATCTCGTCGGGCACGTCGGCCGAGAAGATCGGCGACGCGATCCCCGTTCTCCGCCGCTACGTCGACACGAACGCGTTCGGCGGACGCCGTCGGCGCTCGTCCGCTGCGCCGCACTGACCGCCGACTACCGCGAGGCGAAGTAGTTGTCGATCCCCGCCGCCAGCCACTGCGCGTACTCGCGCTGACCGGCCGCCGAGCTCATGCGCCGCGCCTCGCGCGAGTTGCGCATGTTGCCGACCTCGATCGTCACGGTCGGCACGTTGCTGACGTTCAGGCTCGTCGTGTCCCGCGACACCATCAGCTGGCCGGGGATGTAGTTGGAGCGCGGGGCGCCGGCCGCCGCCATCCCCGCGATCATCGCCTTGGCCAGCCGCCGGTCCTTCCGCACGACGTCGTCGGTCCACCCGGGGATGAGTGCCGGCGTCAACGCGAAGAAGCCGGAGCTTCCCGCAGAGGCGCCGTCCGCATGGATGCTGATCATCGCGTCGGCCCCGATGCGGTTCGCCATCTTGGCGCGATCCCACACGCACGGCCCCCAGGCGTCGTACGAGTTGGACGTCCGGGTCATCCGCACGGTGGCGCCCTGGGCTTCCAGCATCGGCTTCAGCCGGTTCGCGACCTTCCAGGTGAACGTCGCCTCCGGGAACCCGGCGTTCGTCGCCGTTCCCGTCGTGTTGCAGCCCTTGCGGATCGACCCGTTGAAGAAGGTCTGCGCCATCTGCCGGGCGAACTTCGGGTTGCTGTTGCCCAGTTGGTGGCCCGGATCCAGGAGGATCAGCCGCCCGGCCAGCGGACGGTCGTCCGCAGCCGGTCGGGCCGATGCGACCGAAGCAACGGGCGCCGCGAGCGCGACGGTGATCGCCGCCACGGCGACGATGCGACCCCACGCCCGGCGCCTCACAGGACCCCTCACAGCACCGCCAGCATGCGGTGGTTGCCCAACGTGTTCGGCTTCACCCGCTCGAGCCCGAGGAACTCCGCGACGCCCTCGTCGTACGACTGCAGCAGCTGCTGGTAGACGTCGTGGTCGACGGGCGTCTCGCCGATCTCGACGAACCCGTGCGCCTCGAAGAACCGCACCATGAAGGTGAGGCAGAAGACCCGCTGCACTCCCACCTCGCGGGCCCGCTCCATCAGGGCCGTGAGCAGTACCGACCCGATCCCCCGACGGGCGTACGCCGGCGCGACGGCCACCGTGCGCACCTCGGCGAGGTCCTCCCACATGACGTGCAGCGCCCCGCAGCCGACGACCTCGCCGTCGAGCTCGGCAATCAGGAACTCCTGGATGTCCTCGAACAGCGTGACGGTCGCCTTCGACAG
>JAFIHP010000265.1 GCA_017849335.1 Actinomycetales bacterium
ACCGAGGCGCTCGATGCGCTGGAGGCCGACGAGGGCCTGCGGTCCTACCTGGGCAGCACGTCATCGACATCTTCACCGTGATGAAGCGCGACGAGGTCGCCCGCTACGAGGCCGAGGTCCCCGACCCGTCGACGCGCGACACCACGGCCTGGGAGCTCGAGGAGTACATCGAGGACTTCTGACCGGTCCGCATCGCGGACTCGCAATTCGCTCGAAAGGTGTTGGCGCACTAGGGTTCTGGCATGCCGACGACCGATCTCAAGCAGCTCGCCCGCGACTTCTTCGACCAGGTGTGGAACCAGGGCGACGAGGAGGCCATCGTCCGGATGGTCGCGTCTGACGTCCGCGGCAACGACGAGGACTTCGGGACCAGCCGCGACGACTTCGTGGAGCAGTGGCGGTCCTGGCGTGCGGCGTTCCCGGACATCCACTTCGAGATCGCCGACCTGGTCACCGAGGGCGACACGGTCGTTACGCGCTGGGTCCTGACCGGCACGCACACGGGCCCGTTCCTCGGACTGGAGCCCACCGGTCGCCGCGTGTGCGTGAACGGCATGAGCCTGGACAAGTTCGACAACGGCATCCTGGTGCAGGGATTCGACGGCTGGGACGCCGTCGGCCTGCGACGTCAGCTCGGGATGGAGATCGTCTGAGCCCGGTGGTCAGAACACCGTCGTGACGACGTCGACGACGGCGTGGTCCTCGTCGACGACGGGCATCGCGTGCCACTTGTCGAACGTGGTGCACGGGTGGGAGATGCCGAACGCGACGAGGTCTCGCGGGCCCAGCGGATCGGGCGGGGCGCCGCGCAGGTAGGCGTGCTGGTCGTTGAGGGCGGTGACCACGGGTGCCGGGCCGTCGTGAGTGGTCGTCGAGCGCCGACCGATCACGACCGGGAGGCCCGCGTCGAACGACAGGTCTCGGCGGCCACAGCCGACGATCGCGAGCTCGGGTTCGGGGCGCGAGAGCACGGCCCCCCAGACCTCGATGGCGGGCCGCAGCCGCAGCCCGACCCGCGGGTCGTCGCCGAACGGCGAGGTCGCCGCGTACGCGCCGTGGTCGTGCGTGACGTAGCAGCCGCTGCGCAGCACCAGCCTCAGCCCGGCCGCCGCCAGCGGCTCGGCGAGCACGGCGACCGCGCGGTCCGGGTACGCGCTGCCGCCGACCGTGACGAACGGCTCGTCGGTCGTCAGGAGGCCGTCCGTCGCGAGGCTGACCGCCAGCGAGCCGACCTCGCCGAGGAACGCGTCGACCCGGGCGATCGTCGCCGGGAGGTCTTCCGCGGTGAGGGTCCCCTCGAATGCGGCGACACCCGCAACGGGGTGCCGTCGGCGTGCGGCCAGCAGGGCGAGGTCGCGTGCCTGGGCGGGGGAACGCACGCCGGTGCGCCCGCCGGGGAAGCCCAGCTCGATCAGGATGCGCAGGCTCCCGGGCCGTTGCGGTGCCACGGAGTCCAGAGCAGCCAGGGAGTCGACCGAGTCGGCGTAGGCCCAGACCGTGAGGTCCGGGCGCGCATCGAGCAGGTCCTGGAGGAGACGGAGCGATCCGGGGTCGGTGACCTCGTTGGCGAGGACGATGCGGTCGACGCCCATCTCGGCGACCCGCGCGGCCTGCCACGCCGTCGCCGCGGTCATGCCCCAGGCTCCGGCGTCCAGCTGGCGCGCGACGATCTGGGGGATCATCGTCGTCTTCGCGTGCGGGGCGAGCAGTGCGCCCGCGTCGTCCGTGAACCGCGCCATGGTCGCGATGTTCGCCGTCAGGGCATCGTCCCGGAGCACGGCGACGGGCAACGGGAACGTGCCGTCGAAGAGGCTGCGACCGATCAACGCCCGGGCGCCGGACTCCGGGAGTCCCTTGGGTGCCGGCACCAGCAGAGGCTCAGCCACGGCGGAGCACCTGGCCCGGCCGTGCGCCCGTGAGCACGCCGTCGCGGCTGACGGGCACGCCGGCGACGACGGTGCAGCTGATCCCGGTCGGCGCCGACCGCGGGCGCTCGAAGGTCGCGGTGTCGGCGACGGTCCCGGGATCGAGCACGACGAGGTCGGCGACGCCGCCCGGGACGACCCGGCCCCGGTCGCGCAGCCCCAGTCGGTCCGCCGGAACCGATGTCATCCGCGCGATCGCCTGGGGGAGCGTCAGCCGGGCCTGGTCGCGGACGTAGCGGCCGAGGATGCGGGGGTAGGTGCCGAAGGAGCGGGGGTGCGGCTGCCCGGATCCGTGGTCGACGGGAAGGGCGTTGCCGTCGGAACCGACGGCGGCGAGCGGATGCGCCAGGAACGCCGTCATGTCCGACTCCGTGCGGTAGAAGAGGACGACCTGCACGTCACTGCCGATCGTCGTGCACAGGTCGAGGACGAGGACGTCCGGCTCCGTGCCGGTGCGGGCGGCCGCCTGTTCCAGCGTGAGGCCGACGAGGTCGGACCGCCCGGGGACGGCGCTCAGCACGAACCGGTCCCACAGCCAGGGGATGCCGCCGAACCATCCGCGGTTGAGGTCGACGAGTGCGCGCGACCGCCATCCGGCGTCGGAGCCGTTGCGGCGCAACGCATCCGTGCCCCCAGCCTGGACCCACTCGGGGAGGTACTGCACGAGCGAGGAGGACGAGGCGTCATACGGGTAGACGTCGAAGGCGGCGTCGACACCGTCGGCGACCGCAGTCTCGAGGAGCGCGAGGGCGTCGCCGGACCGGCCCCAGTTGGCGGGCTCGTTGAGGGCGAGGTGGGAGTACTCCAGCCGGACGCCGCTCGCGCGAGCGGCGCCGATCGCCTCGCGGATCGCGTCGAGCTCGCCGCCGGCGACGGCTCGCGCGTGGGTCGCGTACAAGCCGTCGCGCGACGCCACGACCCGGCACAGCTCCTCGACCTCGGCCGACGGACCGAGGGACGACGGCGTATGGGTGAGGCCGGTCGACATCCCCCAGGCGCCCTGGTCGAGCGCCTCGGCCAGGAGGTCCTGCATCCGGCGGACGTCGTCCGCGTCGGCCGGTCCGTACGGGTCGTCCATGGCGGCGATCCGGAGAGCGCCGTGCCCGACGAGCGGGACGACGTTCAGCGCCGGCCCGACGGCCTCGAGCGCGCTCGCGTAGCCGTCGAGGTCGGTCCAGGTGGGGTCCGGGGCACCGTCGCCGAGCCGGGCGAGGGGGTCGGCCAGCGCCCCGCGGCGCTCGGCGGCGACCGGGAACGGGGAGAAGGAGCAGTTCCCGGTCACGTCGGTCGTCACGCCCTGGAGGATCTTGCTGGCACCTCCGGGTTCGGCCAGGAGGACGACGTCGGAGTGGGTGTGGATGTCGATGAAGCCGGGGGCGACCACGCGATCGGAGGCGTCGATGACCTCGGCGGCGTCGACCGAGCGGTCCCCGAGGTCCTCGACGAGGACGATCCGACCGTCACGGACGCCGACATCGGCTCGCCGGAGCGCGGCATCGGTTCCGTCGGCGACGAGGCCGCCGCGCAGCAGGAGATCCACCGTCACCCGAGCATCTGGCCGAGGTCGACGGCGGCCTGGTGCAGGCGGCGACCGACCTGCGACATGGCCCGGCTGTTCATGCGTGATGTCGGGGCGGAGATGCTGAGCGCGGCGACCGGCCTGCCGTCGGCCGTGACGATGGCGGAGCCCACGCAGCGCGAGCCGACCTCGTTCTCCTCGTCGTCGACCGCGTAGCCCTGGGCCCGGAACTGCTCCAGCTGGTCCAGGAGCTCCTGCACCGAGCGGACGGTGTTCGGCGTGAGCGCGGGCCGGTCGGCCTGCGTGAGCATCCGCTTGGCCTCCTCCGGCGGAAGGGCCGACAAGATCGCCTTGCCGAGCGCCGTCGAGTGGATGTGGTCGCGGATCGCGATGTGGACCGTGCTCCGCAGCCGCTGGGCGCTCTCGATCGTGTCGAGGTACACGACCTTGCCGTTGTTGACGACGCCGATGTTGACGGTCTCGTCGAACTCCTCGTTCAGCTCCTGCATGAGCGGTCGTGCGAGCTGGAGGAGGTCGTTGGAGCTGCGCAGGGCCCGACTCAGGCCGAACAGCGCCGGGCCGACGGAGTACTCGCGGCGGGCCTCGTCGCGTACGACGTAGCCGCCGGTCTCGAGCGTCTTGAGGATGCGGTACGCCGCGGGCTTCGTCACGCCGGTCTCCGCGCAGATGCGGGCGACGGTGCAGGACACGTCGGCGGCGAGCAGCGAGAGGATCGACATCGCCTTGTTGAGAACCGCGACCTCGTCGGACCGCTGAACCTGGGCCACGTGGCCTCCCTACCCCGTCGTCGCGAGCGCGCTCAGCGTAGTTGCTGACCACACCGCATTGCGCTCGATTCCGTAAGCCGGAATCATAGTCCGCATTGTGTCAGTAGTTGCGGCGGTCGGTCGTGGCGGCGGGAGGAACAGGACGTGCGCGTCGGGCTCGGAGGAATCTGGCACGAGACCAACACCTTCTTCGACCGGCCGACCACCATGGCGGACTTCCGGTCGTTCGCGTACTTCGAGGGCGCAGACCTCCTGGACGGCCTGACGGGGACCGGCACCGAGCTCGGTGGTGCCCTCGCGGCGGCTCGGGGCCTCGGCGTCGAGGCCGTCCCCCTGGTGTTCGCGGGCG
>JAFIHP010000033.1 GCA_017849335.1 Actinomycetales bacterium
CCGCGATCATCTCCTTCGGCGCGTTCAGCTTCTCCGCCGCGACGGCCACTCTCGGACTCCTGCGCAAGCGTGCCGAGCGCCGCGCCGCCAGCACCGACGTGACCGGCTGGCTCTCCCGCGTGCCGACCGCCGAGCGGCTCGACACCCTGACCGGCCGGGTCATCGCCTTCGCCTTCCCGCTGTGGACGTTCGCCGTGGTCGCTGGCGCGATCTGGGCGGAGAACGCGTGGGGCCGCTACTGGGGCTGGGACCCCAAGGAGACGTGGGCGTTCATCACCTGGGTCGTGTACGCCGCGTACCTGCACGCGCGGTCCACGGCGGGCTGGCGCGACAAGTCGAACTGGATCGCCCTGATCGGCTACGCGACGTTCATCGTCAACTACTTCGGCGTGAACATCTTCGCCAGCGGGCTGCACTCGTACTCCGGCATGTAGCCGACTGGGGCTGTTCGACGCGGGCGGGTAGCGTGACCCGGGTGACTTCCCACCGCGCGCGTTCTCGTCGGGCAGCGACACTCCTCATCGCCACGGCACTGGCCGCGCCCCTCCTGGCCACCGCTCCGGCCCACGCCGCGGACTCCGGCACACCGGCGTCGACCCTGTCGTGGGGGCCGTGCCTCCAGCCCGCGCTCGCCGACGACGGGTTCCAGTGCACGACGCTGAAGGTGCCCCTGGACCGCCGCGACCCGAAGGCCGGCACCGTCACCTTGGCGCTGACCCGGCGGCCGGCCAGTGGCACGCCCGACCAGCGCATCGGCTCGCTGGTCTTCAACCCGGGCGGCCCGGGTGGCTCCGGTCTCGACTCGGCACCGTTCACCTGGGACGCGCTCCCGGACGACGTGAAGGCCCGCTTCGACCTGGTCACGTGGGACCCGCGGGGCGTCGGCGTGAGCACGCCGGCGCTGCGCAATTGCGTCCAGCCCATCCCGGTCCGTCCGCTCACCGGTCCGGTGGACTGGAACGCGGTCGCATCCACGTTCTCGGCCACGCTGGCCCGCGCGAACGCGGCCTGTCAGGCGCGAAACGCCACGATCGCGCCCCACCTCGGCACGAACGAGAACGTCGCCGATCTGGATCGGATCCGGGCCGCCCTCGGCGACGACAAGCTCACCTACTGGGGGATGAGCTATGGCACCCGCATCGGCTACGTGTACGCGCTGAAGCACCCGGACCGGGTGCGCGCGATGGTCCTGGACGGGTCGATCGACCCGGACGGCAGCATCCTCGGCCTCGTCGAGGGAGGGTCCGCGCCGGACCAGTCCTTCGGGTCGGTCACCCAGGCGTACCCGCTCGTCGGCGACCAGCTCAACGCGGTGCTCGCCCGCCTCAACCGCCGGACCGTGCCGCTGCCCGACCGCCAGGTCCTCGACCGCTGGGTCATGCTCGACGCGATCTCCCAGATCGTCCCCCAGCAGGAGGGGTACGCGGCGATCGGCGGGTTCGTGAACCTCGCCTACACCGCGCTGTACGGAACCGGCGACGCACAGCAGCAGGCGCGCGCCGACCTGGCGACCGTCGTCGCCAGCCTGCGCAAGGCCAGGAGCAACGGCGGCAACGCCGGCAGCGTCTTCTCCCTGGTCAACTGCCTGGACTACGCCGACCGGCCCACGCTCGCGCGCCTGTCCGAGTCGATCCAGTCCCAGCACCGGCTCGGCCCGCTGTTCGGCGGGACGCTGGCGACCGAGTACGCGGTGGGCTGCTCGGGCCTGTCGGTGAAGCCGGACCCGATCCCGCGCATCACCGGCTCCGGATCCCCGGTTCCGGTCCTCATCCTCGGAGCCAGCCGGGACGGGGCGACCAGCGTGCAGTGGACCGCCCGGATGTCGCGGGCGTTCCCCGCGTCGCGGACGGTCACGTACGCCGGCGGCCAGCACGTCACGTGGGCGTTCGCCCGCTCGTGGTGCGTGGACTACGTGGCCGACGCCTACGTGATGGATCTCGAGCTGCCACGGGCTGACGTCGGCTGCCCGAACGTCTATGCGCCGGACGACGCGCCGGCCGGGGGAGACGCGTCCGCCACCGGCGGGTAGCCGAGAGGCCGTCCTACTCGGACGGCCGGGTGTCGTCGCCGCGGCGCTGCCGCATCCGCTCCGACCAGACCTCGTCGCCCAGCTGCTTGAGGAACGCGGGGTCGTCGTCAGGCGCGAGCGGCGCCCGCCGCCCGAACCGGAACCCGAACGAGGGCCAGTCGCGGCCCAGCCACAGCCACAGCAGTCCGCCGACGATCGGCACGAACACGACGACGAGCAGCCAGACCACCTTGGGCAGGGACCGGACCTCGCCTCGGGGCGTGCGGATGACGTCGATCACGAAGTAGATGTAGACGGCGACGAGGAGCAGCAACCCGACGACCCTGAGCATCGGTCCTCCTCTCCGCGTGGTGGGGTACCAGGGTAGGACACCGACGCCTGCGCGTCCGCCGCCAGCACGCGCGGCGTAACGTGAGCCCGTGGCACGGTCGGACTCACGCGCGTGGTCGTTGGTCGTCTACACCCTTCTCCGGGTGGCGATCTTCCTGGCGTTCTGGCTGCCGCTGCAGCTGCTCACCCCGCTGCGCGGCCTGTTCGCGGTGGTCGCGGCGCTGCTCATGTCCGGTGCCGTGAGCCTGGTCGTGCTGGACAGGCAGCGCGGTCGGGTGGGACAGGCCGCCGCCGGATTCTTCGGCCGGATCAACGACCGGATCGAGGCCTCCGCGCGCGCGGAGGACGACGATCCCGCCCCGGTCGAGCGCACCGTCCCACCGCCCGCCGCCTAGACCCTCAGAAGGGTGGCGGGTCGTCCGGTGGCCCGGGTGGGATCAGG
>JAFIHP010000266.1 GCA_017849335.1 Actinomycetales bacterium
GCCTGGTGGGAGACCGTGTCAGGCGGGGACGCGCGCCCGGCCCCCCACGAGGTCTCGCCGAGCTCGTCGGTCGCCGATCCGACGGAGCCCGGCGATCGTCGGATCGAGGCGCGCCTGCTCGCCGGCCTGAGCGCGGCCGACCGTGCCGTCGACAGCGGGGCCACCGTGATCGTCACGGCCGCCCCGGGTGACGACGTGCCCGCCCGCGCGGTCATCGCCCTGCTCGCCTGGCGGGAGGCGTCGACCCTCCTCCCCCAGCCGCCGGGGACCTCCGACGCCGAGTGGATGCGACGCTGCGCGCGCGTGCGGGACGTCGCAGCGGCCGCGCGGTCCGTCCGGGCCGACACCGTCGCCCTGCTATCGGTGACACAGGCCGACGACGTGGCGTTCGCCGCCGGAGTCCTCCTCGGCGCCGCCGCCCGCCGTACCCCGTGCCTGGTCGATGGGACCACCGCCCTGTCGGGTGCCGTCGTCGCCGACCGCATCAGCTACCGGGCGCGAGGCTGGTGGCTGGCCGCATCGGACTCCCCGGACCCGGGCCGATCGGCCGCGATCGACCGGGTCGATCTCGCGGTCGCGCTGCCCCTGCAGACGGCTGACGACAGCGGGCTCGCGGCCCGCGCGGTGCTCGCCCTGCTCGCGCTGCCCTGAGCTCAGCGACGCGCGCCCACGAGGCCGATGGCCGCGCGGGCCCGACCGAGCGTGCGGTCCGCCACCTCCGCGGCGCGCTGCGCGCCGCGCGCGAGCAGCGCGGTCAGCTCGTCGACGTCGCCCATGAGCTGGTCGTGCCGGCGACGGACAGGGTCGAGCGCGTCCACGACGGCGTCCGCGCACGCCGACTTCAGGTCGCCGTACCGTCCGTAGCCCGACATCGCCTCCGCCGGTGCCTGTCCGGTCAGTGCGCCCAGGATCTCCGCGAGGTTCGCCAGCCCGGGCTTGGCGTCCGGGTCGTAGACCATGCGCCCGTCGCCGTCCGTCACCGCCCGCTGGATCTTCCGGCGGATCACGTCCGGCCGGTCGAGCATGCGGATCACGCCGGCCGCGTCGTCGGGTGCCGACTTGCTCATCTTCCGCGCGGGGTCGGCGAGATCGCGGACGCGGGCCGCCGCGGGGGCCGCGGCCAGCTCCGGAACGACGAACGTCGGCCCGTACAGCCCGTTGAACCGGATCGCGACGTCGCGCGCGAGCTCGACGTGCTGCGACTGGTCGCCTCCGACCGGGACGCGCACGGCCTCGTACAGAAGGATGTCGGCCGCCATCAGGCACGGGTAGGTGAACAGCGAGGCACGCGTGCGGGGCTGGCCGCCCTTCTCCTTGAACTGGATCATGCGCCCCAGCTCGCCGACGTACGCGACGCACTCCAGCAGGTACCCCAGCTCCACGTGCGCCGGGACGTCGGACTGCACGAACACCGTCGCGCGGTCGGGGTCGAGTCCGCTCGCGAAGAACAGTGCGGCGGTGGACATCGTCCGCTCCCGCAGCGGCGTCGGGTCGTGCGCCGTCGTCAGCGCGTGCAGGTTCGCGACGACGTAGAAGGCGTCGTCCTGGGCGTCCCGGAACCGACGCAGGGCGCCGAGGTAGTTGCCGAGCGTGAGCGAGCCGGAGGGGGTGATCCCGGACAGCAGGCGGTCTCGCCCGGGCAGCGGGTGGGTGGTCATCGAGGTCCTCGGGGTCGGGCCCGCCCGAACGGCCTCGAGACACGCGATGGCCGCCCGTACGGGCGGCCATCGGTCAGGTCATGACAAGGAGCCGTCCGTCAGGACGGCCACCAGAACGCGTGCGTGCTCACACCCGGCACCGTAGCCGACGCGCGCACCCGTGGTCTGCGGCGCGGGTCACCGTCGCGGGTCGGAGTCGACGAAGGGCGGCGCCACCACCTCGAACCGGGACGCTCGACCCCGCACGTCGACGACGACCTCGTCGCCGACCGCGACGTCCGATGCGAGCAGGGCCAGGCCGATGCCGACCTTGAGCGTGGGCGAGAACGTCCCGCTCGTCACCTCGCCGATCACCTCGCCCGACAGGGAATCCTCGCCGTCCGCCGCGACGCGATGGACGACCATGTGGCACCGCGGGATGCCGCGATCCATCGACCGGAGGCCGCGCAGGCGGCGCGCGGGTCCCTGGGCACGCAGCGCCGACGCCGCGTCCCGCCCGGCGAACTCCGGCTTCGCCCAGCCGACGGCCCAGCCGATGCCGGACTCGACGGGGCTGATCGACGGGCCGATGTCCTGGCCGTGCAGCGGGTAGCCCATCTCCGTCCGCAGCGTGTCCCGCGCACCGAGCCCGGCCGGCGTCGCGCCCGCCGCGACGACCGAGTCCCAGAGGTCGCCCAGCACCGCGACCGGCGCGACGAGCTCGTAGCCGTGCTCGCCGGTGTAGCCGGTCCGGCACACGATCACCGGCTGTCCGCCGAACTCGGCCGAGGCCATCGCCATGTAGTCCAGCTCGGTCGGCAGGCCGACCGCGGCGACGACGTCGGCAGAGCGAGGGCCCTGGACCGCGAGGATGCCGTGATCGAGGTGGTGGTCGTCGACCTCGACGTCGGCCGGCGCCGATGCACGCAGCAGGTCGACGACGGTTCCGGCGTTCGCGGCGTTCGGGATCACGAAGATCTCGTCGTCTCCCCAGCGGTAGACGATCAGGTCGTCGACGATGCCGCCATCCGACGTCAGCAGCATCGAGTACTGCGCCCGCCCGTCCCCGATCCGGTCGAGGTCGTTGGCCAGGACGGCGTTCACGAACGCCGCGGCACCCGGACCGTGGATGCGGACCTTGCCCATGTGGGAGACGTCGAACACACCGACATCGGTGCGGACCGCCGTGTGCTCGGCGACCACGCCGGCGTACTCGATCGGCATGTCCCAGCCACCGAAGTCGGCGGTCTTCGCGCCCAGGGCGACGTGGCGGTCGTACAACGGGGTTCGGCGCAGCTCGCTCACCCGCGAACCGTAGCCGCCGCGATCATCCGGGGAGCCGGCACCGGCAGGCATAGGCTTCCCGCATGACGATCGCTCCCGCCCCGACCCCCACCGCCCGCGTCACCCTCGCCGACACCCGACCGGCCGCCACCACGGCCGAGGCGCTCGTGGTCGGCCTGGTGCCCGGCCGCGGACGGGCGGCCAAGGCCGAGGTCGTCACGCCCGGACTGACCGCCGCCGTCCGCACGCGGCTCATGGAGGCGTTCGCCGCCCTCGGCGCCCGGGGCACGGCCGGCGAGGTCACGCGGATTCCCGGCGGAGGCACCATCGCCGCACCCGTGGTCGTCGGGCTCGGGCTCGGCGACAGCGCCAAGCAGTCCGACCCGGAGACGTTGCGCCGAGCGGTCGGGGACGTCGTCCGCGCGCTCGCCGGCACGCGCCGCATCGCGATAGCGCTCCCCACCGCCGACGACGACGCCGTGCTCACCGTCGCCGTCGCTGCCCATCTGGCGGCGTACGACCACGTCGCCTTCCGCTCGGCCTCGCGCAAGGGCCGCAAGGCACCCGTGTCGGCCATCACGATCCTGGTGCCCGATGCCCCGTCCGCAGACCTCAAGCGCGCGGTCAAGGACGTCGCGAGCGTGGCCGCCGCCGTGAACCTCGCCCGCGACCTGGTGAACGCGCCGCCGAACGCGCTGCCGCCGGCCGGGCTGGCGGCGGCCGCCGTGGCAGCGGTCGAGGGGCTTCCGGTCGAGGTCCGCGTCTGGGACGAGGCCGAGCTGGCCGAGGAGGGGTGCGGAGGCATCCTCGCCGTCGGCCAGGGGTCGGCGAACCCGCCGCGGCTGGTCCGGATGTCGTACGCGCCCGCGGGCGCCACGGCGCATCTCGCCCTCGTCGGCAAGGGCATCACGTTCGACACCGGCGGCATCTCGATCAAGCCCGCGGCGAGCATGGACGAGATGAAGGCCGACATGGCCGGTGCCGCCGCCGTCGTCGCCGCCGTCCGCGCCATCGCCGCCCTGGGCCTGCAGGTCCGCGTCACCGGCTGGGTCCCGACCGCCGAGAACATGCCGAGCGGGAGCGCCCAACGACCGGGCGACGTCATCACGATCAAGGGCGGCACGACGGTCGAGGTCCTCAACACCGACGCCGAAGGCCGGCTGGTGCTCGCCGACGCCCTCGTACTGGCCGCTGAGGAGTCCCCGGACCTCATCGTCGACATCGCCACGCTGACGGGCGCACAGCGGATCGCGCTCGGCGCCCGGACCGCCGGCGTCATGTCGAACGACGACGCGGCGCGCGCCGTCGTGTGCGTGGCGGCCGACGAGGCCGGCGAGGCGATGTGGCCGATGCCCCTCCCCGACGACCTGCGTGCCGCGCTTGACTCCGCGACCGCCGACATCGCGACCATCGGCGACCGGCTCGGCGGGATGCTGTCGGCCGGGGTGTTCCTCCGGGAGTTCGGCCCGGCCGGTCAGGCGTGGGTGCACATCGACGTCGCCGGCCCAGCGTTCAACGACAAGGGCGCCTACGGCTACACGCCCAAGGGCGGAACGGGCGCCGGCGTGCGCACCTTCGTCCAGATCGCTGCGGAGATGGCCGACCCCCGGTAGCGCGATCGCGGCGCGATGGGAAGATGTCCCGAGCGTCGTGTCACGCACCAACGCAGCACCGGCGGTAGACGGGAGTGTCGACTGTGCCCTCAGCAGACCTGGTGATCCTCGGCGGCGGGAGCGGTGGCTACGCCTGCGCGCTGCGGGCGGCCGAGCTCGGCAAGTCCGTGATCCTCATCGACAAGGACAAGCTCGGCGGCACGTGCCTGCACCGCGGCTGCATCCCGACCAAGGCGCTGCTGCACGCGGCCGAGGTCGCCGACAGCGCCCGCGAGAGCGAGGCCTTCGGCGTGCGTGCGGTGCTCGAGGGCATCGACATGCCGAAGGTCAACGAGTACCGCGACGGTGTCGTGAACCGGCTGTACAAGGGCCTGCAGGGCCTGGTGAAGAGCCGCAACGTCACGTTCGTCGAGGGCGCGGGTCGGCTGGTGTCCCCCGACACCGTCGAGGTGAACGGCGAGCGCTACACCGGTGCCAACGTCGTGCTGGCGACGGGCTCCTACGCCCGCAGCCTGCCCGGCCTGGAGATCGGCGGCCGGATCATTACCTCCGACCAGGCGCTCTACCTCGACTACGTGCCCCGCAGCGTCATCGTCCTGGGCGGCGGCGTCATCGGCGTGGAGTTCGCCAGCGTATGGAAGTCGTTCGGCGCCGAC
>JAFIHP010000267.1 GCA_017849335.1 Actinomycetales bacterium
GCCGCGGCGGCGACCCCGATGCCGACCAGGCTGATCGCGCCGGGATCGCTGAGCAGCATCACCGCGACGCCGACGAGGCCGAGGACGCCTCCGACCACCGATCGCGTGCGCAGGCTCTGGCCCAGGAGCAGGGCGGCCAGCGTCATCATCACCAGCGGCGATCCGGCCATGACCACGCTCGCGATCGACGTCGGCAACAGCTGGGCGGCGACGTAGATGAGCACGAAGAACAGGCCCGCGTTGAGCGTGCCGAGGAGCAGCGACCGCCACCACCACGCGCCGTGGGGCAGTCGACGCGCCAGGAGCAGCAGGAGCAGTCCGGCCGGGAGGGCGCGTAACGACGCGCCCCACAGCGGATGGTCGGCCGGGAGCAGGTGGCGGGTGACGAAGTAGGTCGAGCCCCAGGCGACGGGCGCGACGACGGTGATCGCGCGCCACCGCCAGATGTCTTCCATGGAAGACATCTTATCTTCCCGGGAAGATAAGATGTCGTCGTGGGTTCAGCCGATGACCGGGTCGACCGGATCCGGGCCGAGTGGCAGCTCGAGCGCCCGGACCTCGACACGTCGCCGGTCGCGCTGATCGGACGCCTGCACCGTCTCGCGGCGCACCTGACGCAGCGCTTGTGCGACGTCTACGCGGAGTTCGGGCTGGCCGAGGGGGAGTTCGACGTGCTGGCCGCGCTCCGGCGCGCCGGACCGCCCTACGAGCGCGTCGCCGGAGAGCTGGCCACGGTCACGATGGTGACAACGGGCGGACTGACCAAGCGGATCGACCGACTGGAGAGTGCCGGCCTCGTGCGGCGCCGCCGGTCGACGGCGGACGGGCGAGAGCGCATGGTCCGGCTGACCGCGGCCGGCCGGCGCCTGATCGACGAGGCGTTCGCGGCTCATGTGGAGAACGAGCGCCGGCTGCTGGCCGTCCTGGACGCGGCGGACAGACGAGACCTGGAACGCATCCTGCGCCGCTGGCTGTCGGAGTTCGAGTAGGCGTCGACGCGTCGTCGGTACCCCGATCAAATAAGGTTAGCCTTGCCTTATGTCTGAGTCCCCCTACCTGCTCCACCACGTCCGCGTGACCGAGGTCCGGGACCTGAGCCCGACCTTCGCGCGGATCACGGTCTCCGGTCCCCGGCTCGACCGGGTCAAGCCGACGGGGCGCGACCAGCGGATCAAGATCTTCCTGCCCCTGCCGGACGTGGGCGTGACGACCGTGCCGACGGGCGAGGACTGGTACGCGGCGTGGCGCGGCCTCCCGGACGAGCACCGGAACCCCATGCGCACCTACACCGTCCGCGCGGTCCGTCCGTCGGAGCGCGAGCTCGACCTCGACGTCGTCCGACACGGGCCGTCGGGCCCGGCCGGGGCGTGGATCGAGCGGGCCCGTCCCGGTGACGAGCTCGTCGTCTGCGCGCCGAACCTGTCGTACGAGGGGGACGCCGGCGGCATCGACTTCGATCCGCCCCGCGGAGTCAGGCGCGTGCTCCTCGCCGGCGACGAGACGGCGGTGCCCGCGATCGCCTCGATCCTGGAGACCCTCCCGGACGACGTGGGTGGCCACGTCGTGGTGGAGGTCCCGTGCGTCGAGGATCTCGAGGTCATCCCGACCCACGCGGGCGTCGAACGTTGGGTCGTGGTCCGAGGAGCCGTCCGGGGCGCGGCGCTGGTCGACGCAGTCCGCGAGGTGGCGCCGGGACTGGTGGCGGTCACCCGCCCCGTCGCGGACCTCGACGACGTCGATGTCGACGCCGACCTGCTCTGGGAGGTGCCCCGCGACGACGCATCGTCCGTCCGCACGGCCGAGGCGTACGCCTGGCTCGCGGGCGAGGCCGCCGTGATCAAGTCGTTGCGCCGCTACCTGGTGTCCGAGCTCGGCTGGGACCGGACGGCCGTCGCGTTCATGGGCTACTGGCGGGACGGACGCGCCGAGGCGAACTGACGTCGCCGCCAGGGTCGTCCGGATCGGTTGATCGTGCGCGGCACGTCGGGCGGGAGCCACCGAGCCGTGCCAGGCTGGCACACGTCGACCGCGACCCGAGGAGCGTCCGTGCTGCATCCCCGCGACACCGTCCGTGACCAGCTCGACGACGACCTGTTCGCGTCGGCGGACCTGTCGATCGCCATGCCGAAGTACCGCATGCCCGATCACGAGCACGAGCCGCGGCACGCCTACCAGGTCGTCCACGACGAGCTCATGCTCGACGGGAACTCGCGGCAGAACCTCGCCACGTTCTGCCAGACGTGGGTGGACCCGGAGATCCACGTGCTGATGAACGAGTCGATCGACAAGAACATGGTCGACAAGGACGAGTACCCGCAGACGGCGGAGATCGAGCAGCGATGCGTCCACATGCTCGCGGACCTCTGGAACGCCCCCGAGGAGGCGAACAGCATCGGCACCTCGACCACCGGGTCGAGTGAGGCGGCGATGCTCGGCGGCATGGCGATGCTGTGGCGCTGGCGGGCCGCCCGTCGCGCGGCGGGGCTGTCCACCGACCGGCCGAACCTGGTCACCGGGCCCGTGCAGGTGTGCTGGCACAAGTTCGCCCGCTACTGGGACGTCGAACTGCGGGAGATCCCGATGGCAGCTGACCGCCTGATCATGTCGGCCGACGAGGCCCTGGCCAGGGTCGACGAGATCACCATCGGTGTCGTGCCGACGCTCGGTGTCACCTTCACCGGACAGTACGAGCCGGTCGCGGAGGTCGCGGCCGCGCTCGACGCGTTGCAGGAGCGCACGGGGCTGGACGTCCCGATCCACGTCGACGGCGCCAGCGGCGGGTTCGTCGCCCCCTTCTGCGACCCCGGCCTCGTCTGGGACTTCCGCCTTCCGCGGGTCCGCTCGATCAACGCCTCGGGGCACAAGTTCGGCCTGGCTCCGCTCGGGGTGGGGTGGGTCGTCTGGCGATCGGTGGACGACCTCCCGAAGGAGCTCATCTTCGACGTCAACTACCTCGGCGGGAACATGCCCTCGTTCGCGTTGAACTTCTCCCGCCCCGGCGGTCAGGTCGTCGCGCAGTACTACACGTTCCTCCGCCTGGGCCGGGAGGGCTATCGCAAGGTCCACGAGGCGAGCTACGCCACTGCCCGCTACCTCGCCGACGAGATCGGCGCGATGGGCCCGTTCGAGGTGGTGTTCGACGGCCGTGGAGGAATCCCGGCCCTGTCCTGGGTGCTGCGCCCCGACGACGACCCGGGCTTCACCCTGTTCGACCTCGCGGACCGGCTGCGTGCCCGCGGCTGGCAGGTCCCGGCGTACACGCTGCCGCCCGACCGGACCGAGACCGCCATCCAGCGCATCCTCGTTCGGCGGGACCTCTCGCGCGACACCGCGGCGCTGCTGCTGGACGACTACCGGCGAGCCGTCGAGCACCTTCGGCGCCACCCGCAGAGCGCGCCGCTGACGGAGGAGGAAGCCGGTGGCTTCCGGCACTGATCGCCCGCACCGCACGCACGTCGTCGAGAACCAGTCGCCGCCACGTGTCGACGTCGACGAGTTCGCCACGAACGTGCCGCTCGTCGAGGCTGTCGTCCGGTACGACGCCGGCGGGTCGGTGCCGGCGCTCGCCGGCATCGGGCGCCTCGTCGGGGGTGCGGAGTTCCAGGACGACGCCGTGCGAGCGAACACGAACGACCCCGTGCTCCGGGCGTTCGACCGGTGGGGCAACCGGATCGACGAGGTCGACTACGACCCGGCGTACCACACGATCATCGCCGCCGCCGTCGCGGCGGGAGCGCACACGAGCGCCTGGGCGGACCCGGGCCCGGGTGCCAACGTGGTGCGCGCCGCGACGTTCTTCCTCTTCGCGCAGGTCGAGCCGGGACATGCCTGCCCCGTCTCGATGAGCCACGCGGCGGTGCCGACCCTCTCGGTCCAGCCCGACCTGGCGGCCACGTGGGTGCCGCGGCTGCTGTCGAGGGACTACGACCCGCAGCTGGGTTCCGGCGGCAAGACCAGCGCCCTCGTCGGGATGGCCATGACGGAGAAGCAGGGCGGCTCGGACGTCCGCGCCAACCGGACCGTGGCGGTTCCCGTCGATGGAGGGGGGCCGGGTACGGCCTACCGGCTCACGGGCCACAAGTGGTTCTGCTCGGCGCCGATGTCGGACGCGTTCTGCGTGCTCGCCCAGGCGACCGGGGCCGGCGGGGAGGGGCTGTCGTGCTTCCTCGTGCCGCGCGTGCTCCCGGACGGGAGCCGGAACGCCTTCCTGATCCAGCGGCTCAAGGACAAGCTGGGCAACCGCGCGAACGCCTCGAGTGAGGTCGAGCTGGACGGGACGATCGGCCTCCTGGTCGGGGAGCCTGGACGCGGGGTGCGCACGATCATCGAGATGGTCGCCCGCACGCGGCTCGACTGCGTCATCGGCTCGGCCGCCGGCATGCGGCAGGCGGTCGCCGAGGCGGTCTGGCACGCCCGGCACCGGTCGGCGTTCGGTCGGCCTCTCGTCGACCAACCGGCCATGGCGGCGGTGCTCGCCGACCTGGCCCTGGAGTCCGAGGCGGCGACCTGGACGGCGATGCGGCTGGCCCGGGCGCACGACGACGACGCCGACGGCGAGGAGCGTGCGTTTCGCCGCTTGGCGACCGCCGTCGCCAAGTACTGGGTCTGCAAGCGCGGTCCTCACCACGCGTACGAGGCGCTGGAGTGCCTGGGCGGCAACGGCTACACGGAGGACTTCCCGCTGGCTCGGCGGTATCGGGAGCAGCCGGTCATGGCCGTGTGGGAGGGGTCGGGCAATGTGATCGCGCTCGACGTCCTGCGTGCGATGTCGCGCGAGCCGCAGAGCGTCGAGGCGTTCGACGCCCAGGTCGGGTTGGCCCGTGGCGCGTCGGGGACGCTCGACGCGCACCTCGATCGCGTCCGCGGCCACTGGCGCACGCTCGCGACGCTGGACGCCGACCAGGCGCAGGCGCAGGCGCGCCGCGTCGTCGAGGACATGGCGCTCGCCCTGCAGGCGTCGCTGCTCGTGCGGTTCGCGCCGTCAGCGGTCGCCGAGGCGTTCGTGGGCGCGCGGCTCGGTGACGAGCGCGGCAGCCAGTACGGCGTCCTGCCCGCCGGCGCCGACACCGGTTCGATCCTGGCCCGCGCCTAGCTCCGGTCGGTCCCGTCGGACAGGAAGTCGACGACCAGCCGGACGAATCGGTCTGACTGCTCGATCTGGGTCCAGTGGCCACAACGTCCGAACACGTGCAGCTGGGCGTTCGGGATCAGGTCGAGCAGCCGCAGCGAGGACGACAGCGGGATGATGCGGTCCTCGCGCCCGTGGACGAGCAGCGTGTCGTGCGGCACGGCCGCGAGCACGTCGTCGGGGAGGCAGAGCGCGTCGAGTGCCGTCTGCCGCGGGGGCGGGAAGGACGGGGCGAACGCCTCCTGGGTGCCCGGTCGCACCGAGGCGTCGTACCTCAGCTGTGCCAGGTCGTCGGTGACGAGGCGCGGGTCGTAGGCGAACAGGTCGAGGAGAGCGCGCATGTTCGCGACGCTCGGCTCGTAGCCCCAGACCGCGTCGAGCCCGGGCGTGATCTCGAATCGCGTACCCACGCTGCCCATGAGCACGAGGCGTCGCACGCGGTCGGGGCTGCTGGCCGCGAGTGACAGGGCGAGGGCGCCGCCGAAGGAGTTGCCCACCACGTGCACCGACTCCAGGCCGAGCGCGTCGAGCAGCCCGACGACGTGGGCGGTCCAGGCGGGCAGGTCGTACCCGAAACCGTCCGGCCGCTCGGTGAAGCCGAAGCCGACGACGTCGGGGGCGATGACGGTGAACCGCTCGGCGAGCGGCGGGATCGTCAGCCGCCAGTTCGCCCATGCGGTCACCCCTGGACCCGATCCGTGGAGCAGCAGCACCGGATCGCCCGAGCCGGCGAGGTGGACGTTGGTCGCGATGGCGTCGGCGTCGATGGACTGGCCGATCTCCGGGGTCGTCACAGACACATCCTTCGTCCCGCCGGCGACGAGGGGAACGTGTGGTCCGCCACCCGGAACGTTCTACTCGGCGAGGGTCATCCGGACCCTGACCACGTCGACCTCGGCCAGGCGCTTCCGCCGGCGGACGTCCTTCTTGACCGGGAGCACGTAGGTCTGCGCCTCGTTGCTGGGGAACACCGACGTCGACCACGTCCACACAGGCGCGTCGAACGCGAACTCGCCGGCTTCCATGGGCGCATCGTCCCACGGACGCCCCGACTGGCGGCGGAGCGTCGGACGTTCGGCATACCATATGACGGCACACAAGTAGTCAGATGAAACAACGTGAGGAGGAGGCCATGGCCAGCCGCGCTGCCGTGTCGGCTCGGACGGGCGAGCTCGATGCGCCGCCCCGACCGGACACCGACCTGCGTGACGCGACCACGCGGAATCGACTCACGGCCGCCGCGCTGCCGGCATTGCTCCGCCTGTCCGATGCGTGGTCGCTGACCGACCAGCAGACCGCCGACCTCCTGGGGGGCATCTCCCTGAGCACGCTGCGCCGCTGGCGCAGGGCCGCACCGGATGACCTCGGGGTCGATGGTCTGACGCGGGCGTCCTACCTGCTGGGCATCTACCGCGCCCTGCACGTCCTGCTCGACGACGCCAACGCCGACCGATGGATCACGCAGGCGAACGACGGTCCCATGTTCGGTGGCCGGACACCGCTCGAGGTCGTCCTGCGTGGCGGCATTCCGGCGATGGACCGGGTACGGGGGTACCTCGACGGGGTCCGAGGCGGGCAGTGAGGATCGCGCACGTCGACCGGCGCGACACGGTCCGGCTCGTGGACAGTCGCTACGACTCCGGTACAGGGTCCGGGTCCGAGGCATCGCACGCGCTGGCCGCGCTCGCCGACGACACGGGCCGGCTGGCCGACCTCGTCGACCTGACCGGCCTGACCAGCTCGCGTGAGAGAGCCGAGCAGGGTGACAGCCCGTACTTCGGCCGCAACCTCCTCGTCTCGGGCGTCCCCCTGGCCGCGGTCGTCAACGCGGCGTTCACCTATCCCGCGGGATCGGGTGCCGGCGGCGGGCGGTTCAACGACGAGCGGGTCGGCGCGTGGTACGCCGGCCACGATCTCGCCACGGCGCGCGCGGAGGTGGAGCACCATCGCCGGCGCTTCCTGGCCGACGCGCGCATCGTCGAGGCGACGTTGTCGTTCACCGCCTACCTGTCGGACCTGACGGCCGATGCGGCCGTGCTGTCGGCGAGGGCGGACCGCCGTCTGCTGGATCCCCAGTCCTACGCGCAGTCCCAGGCATTCGCGCGGCAGTGCCTGGACGCGGGCATCGGTGCCGTCGACTACCCGTCGGTCCGCGCTCCGGCGGGGCGGTGTGTCGCCATCCTGCTGCCGAGCCTGGTCCAGCGGGTCCGCCGGGGCCGAACCCGGTCGGCGTCGTGGGCCGGCGGACGGTTCACCTGGGCCTGACGCCGGCACCGGCCGCCGGCCGACGGCTCAGTTCGTGTTGCAGGCGGCGAGCCAGATCGAGGCCGGCACCTGTGCGTCGTCGGGCCGGGACGCCGGGTCCGCGGTCGACGGCGTGCCGCAGACCGCGGTCCGGTCCTTGGGGACCCAGAACTGGCCCTCCTGCTCGAAGACCAGCGTGATGGTGATGCCGGTGTCGGGGTCGGCCGTCGCGCTGGAGCTGGACACGTCGGCCCCGACGGCGGCCCACCCGTCACCGCACTGCAGGTCCGAGATCTGGTCGAGCTTCATCCCGGAGGAGTCGGCCGCCACCGCGTCGGCGACGGGCTGGTTCAGGGCGGCGACATCGCACGTCGTCATCCCGCCGATGGGTGACGCGCTCGCGCTCGCGGACGCCGGCGCGGCGGACGTCGACGACGTCGCGTCGGACGAGGAGCAGGCGGCCAGGCCGAGAGCGCCGATGCTGGCCAGGAGGAGGATGGGAGCGGTGCGGCTGGTCATGGCGGCAGCGTCCCACAGCGCGCCGGACCACGCGCGCCGGCCAGCGCCGATGCCGCCCACCGCATAGGGTGACGTGCGGCGTTCGCCGGACGTCTCGCGCACGCCGGAGGAGGCCTGGTCCCGTGACCCCACCCGCAACGACCCCATCCGCGACGACGGCAGCGGCGCGCGCCGTCGGCCTGACGAAGGTCTACGGCGACGGGGAGACAGCCGTCACCGCGCTCGACGACGTCACCGTCGAATTCGATCGCGGGCGCTTCACCGCGATCATGGGGCCCTCCGGATCCGGAAAGTCGACGTTGATGCACGTGTGCGCGGGTCTCGACACCGCGACTTCCGGATCCGTCCTCATCGGCGACGTCGACCTGACCACGCTGTCCGACAACGCGCTCACCCGGCTGCGGCGCGATCGGGTCGGTTTCGTGTTCCAGGCCTTCAACCTGGTCCCGACGCTGTCGGCCCGCGAGAACATCACCCTGCCCATGGACATCGCCGGGCGAGAGGTCGACCAGGCCTGGCTGGACACGGTCATCGACACGATCGGCCTGCGCGACCGCCTCCGAAACCGGCCGAACCAGCTGTCCGGCGGCCAGCAGCAGCGCGTCGCTGCGGCGCGGGCGCTGGCGAGCAAGCCCGAGATCGTGTTCGCCGACGAGCCGACCGGCAACCTGGACTCGCGCGCCGGCGCGGAGGTCCTCGGCTTCCTGCGGCACAGCGTCGACGCCTTCGGGCAGACCATCGTCATGGTCACGCACGACCCGACCGCGGCGTCGTACGCCGACCGGGTGCTGTTCCTCGCGGACGGGCGCATCGTCGACACGATGGACGCCCCGACTGCCGAGGGCGTCCTCGATCGCATGAAGGGCTTCGACGGCAAGGGTCGGAGGTCCTAGGCCTTGCGGATCACGGGTTGAGGTGACACCGCCTGCGTGAGCGTGGGCCACGAGTGGGAATCTCTGGATTGCTGAAGATCTAGAGAAGGAGTCCGCTCGTGACCCACGAGGACATTGTGTACGACCGTCGTGTCCGCTTGATCGAGTACGCCGCGAAGTGCGGGAACGTGACCCACGCCTGCCAGGTGTTCGGGGTCTCGCGCAAGACCTACTACGAGTGGCTGAAGGCCGCCTCGGCGTACGGGACCAGCGCTCTGCTGCCCAAGGGCCGGCGGGTCCCGCATCAGCCGAACGCGATGAGTCCGGAGGAGATCTCCGCGATCCTGGCCGAGGCCGTCGCCCGGCCCACGCTGGGACCCAGGAGCCTGCTGCGACACCTCGCGGACCGCGGCATCCACCGCTCCGCCTCCGGCGTGGCCAAGGTGCTGCGCCGACACCGGCTGGGGACCGCGAGGCAGCGCGTCGCCGCGCTGGCGTCGCTGACCGCCGCGGACGCCGGACAGGTCACCGACGCGGCCCTGGAGGGCCCGTTCGGGTTCTGCCTGTTCGCCACCCACCCCGGGCAGGTCGTGTCCTTGGACACGTTCTACGTGGGACGGTTGAAGGGCGTGGGGGCGGTCTGGCAGCTGACCGCGGTCGACGTCGCGACCCGCACCGCGGTTGTCCAGCTGGTCGTCGGGGACAAGACCGCCGCGGTCGCCGCAGGGTTCCTGGACCACCTGAAGAAGGCGCTGCGCCGGCTGGGCATCACCCTGACCGGAATCCTCAGTGACAATGGGCCGGAGTTCACCGGGAAGGACTTCGCGACGAAGGTCACCGCGATGGGCCTGGTCCATCACCGGATCCCGCCGAGGTCGCCGAACCACAACGCGGTCTGCGAACGCTTCCACGGGACGGTGCTGAGCGAGTTCTTCCGCCCGCACTTCCACCGCGGACGCGTCGACGACGTCGCCCTGCTCGAGAAGTCGCTGCAGGCCTGGACCGTCGACTACAACGAGCGCCGCCCGAACAACGGGAACTACATGCGCGGACGCACCCCACTGCAGGTCAAGCGCGAACTCGCCAACCGCCTGCGCCAGACTGCCGCCTGACAACCAACCCGAGCTGTCCGGAGACGACCACTGTCACCCCGACCCGTGATCCGCAAGTCCTAGGCGATGCTGCGCACCGCCTGGCGCAGCCTGCTGCACCACAGCCTGCGGCTCGCCCTCTCGGCACTGGCCATCGTGCTCGGCGTCGGCTTCGTCGTCGGAACGCTCATCTTCACCGACACCCTCAACAACACGTTCTCGAGCCTGTTCGAGGACACCACGTCCGACGTCGTCGTGACTCCCGCGCAGACGATCGGCGACAGCCAGCAGGTGGGCAGCGTTGCGACCTTGCCGGCATCCACGCTCGTCACCGTGCGCTCGGTGGCCGGCGTCGCCAAGGCGACCGGGGTGGTGCTCGTCGACGGGATCACGATCATCGGGTCCGACGGCACGACGCTCGGAACGCAAGGCGCCCCGCACTTCGGCAGCAACTGGGAGGCGGACGAGGCCCTCACGCCGTTCCGCCTGACCGAGGGCAGCGGCCCCACGTCCGACGCCGACGTCGCGCTCGACTCGGTGGCCGCGCAGAAGGGCGGCTACTCCGTCGGTGACGACGTGAAGCTCGTCGGCCCGGACGGCCCGTTCACGGCGACGCTCGCCGGGATCTTCCGCTACGGGACATCCGGCAACCTGGCGGGGGCGACCATCGCCGCGTTCGACACGGCGCGCGCCCAGCAGCTCCTCCTCGGCGGGTCGGACTCCTTCACCGAGATCGACGCGCTCGCGGCCGACGGAGTGACGCAGGCCGCCCTCGCCACGGCCGTGCGCGCCGCGCTCGACGACACGGTCGTCGTCAAGACCGGCCAGCAGGCAGCGGACGAGGCGGCGGCTGCCATCTCGGAGGGCCTGGCCTTCATCAACGTGTTCCTGCTCGTGTTCGCCGGCATCGCGCTGTTCGTCGGAACGTTCATCATCCTCAACACGTTCTCGATGCTCGTCGCGCAACGGTCGCGAGAGCTGGCGCTGCTGCGGGCGATCGGCGCGACCCGGGGGCAGGTCACGCGCTCCCTCGTTGTCGAGTCGGCGCTCGTCGGGCTCGTGGGCTCCGTCCTGGGAATCGGGCTCGGCGTGGCGGTGGCCTACGGACTGCAGGCGCTGTTCGGGGCGATCGGCGCCGAGATCCCGACGAACGGGCTCGTCGTCGCGCCGCGCACGGTCCTGGTCGGCCTGGTGGTCGGTGTCGTCGCGACCGTCGTGGCCGCGCTGGCGCCGGCGCTTCGCGCTTCGCGCATCTCGCCGATGGCGGCGCTGCGCGACGACGCGAGCCTGCCGGCGCGCTCACTGCGGTGGCGCGCCGTGGCTGGCGCGGTTCTCCTCGTCGCCGGCATCGCCGGGATGGTTGCGGGGGCAGCCAAGGGTGGGTCCGACGGGACCCCGCTGGTCGGCCTCGGCGTGCTCGCCGCACTCGTCGGGGCGATCGTCGTCAGTCCGGCGATCGCGCGTCCGCTCGTGCGGACACTGGGGTTCGCGTTCCCTCGGCTGTTCGGGACCGTGGGCCGGCTCGCGGTCGAGAACGCCGAGCGACAGCCCCGGCGGACCGCGGCGACGGCCTCGGCCCTGATGATCGGGCTCGCGCTCGTCTCGGCCCTGACGATCTTCGCGATGTCGGCGAAGGCGTCGATCAACGCGGTGATTGATCGGGTCATCGGTGCGGAGTTCATCGTCAGCAACACCTCACCGCGGACCCCGATCGCTCCGACGACGGCGGCGGAGCTCGCGGCCGTGCCGGGTGTCGCGGCGGTCTCGCCGGTCGCGGCCATTCCGGTGCAGGTCGGCGCCGCCCTCACCGCGGTGATCGCCGTCGATCCGGCGACCTTCGGGCAGATGATCAACCTGACGCTGGACTCCGGCTCGCTCGCCGACCTCGGAACGGACGGCGTGGCGATCGATGCGGCGACGGCCCAGTCGTCGGGCCTGGCGCTCGGCGACCCCGTCACGATCCGCTTCGTCGACGCGGAGCAGGTCTTCCGCGTCGCCGCGGTGTACGCCTCGGCGGGGGAGTTCAGCGGATATGTCGTGTCCCGCGCCGCGATCGCGTCGCATGGCTCCGACCCGCCGGACCGGCTCGTCTACGTCAAGGCCGAACCGGGGGCCGACCTCGACACGGTGCAGGCCGCGCTGGAGAAGGCGGTTTCCGGCGACCCCACCGTCCAGGTGCAGAGCCAGGCCCAGTTCGCGGAGGAGATCACGTCGAACGTCGACCAGGTGCTCCTGATCATGGTGATGCTGCTGAGCCTGGCCATCGTGATCGCGGTGCTGGGCATCGTCAACACCTTGGTGCTCTCGGTCGCCGAGCGGACGCGCGAGATCGGGATGCTGCGAGCGGTGGGAGCGCTACGACGGCAGGTGCGCACGATGATCGTGCTCGAAGCGTTCGTGATCGCGCTCTTCGGAGCGGTCGTCGGGCTCGCGCTCGGGGTCGGCTTCGCGGTGGCGCTCCAGCGGACCCTCGTCGACCAGGGCATCACCGTGCTCGACATCCCGTGGGTCGGGCTGCTCGCGTTCCTCGTGGTCGCGGGCCTGGTCGGCGTGCTCGCCGCCCTGTGGCCCGCCTTCCGCGCCGGTCGGCTGAACGTCCTGCGCGCCATCGCGACCGAGTAGGGCGCCGGTCGCCGTAGGCCGGGCAGGTGGTTCAGGCGGCGACGGAGCCGGTGGGCATGCAGCTCCAGCAGAGCCCGCTCTCGTCGGTGCGAAGGATCGGGCCGTGGCACACCGGGCACGCGTCGTGCTCGGACAGGCCCATGGGCTCGCGGCGCTCGTCGTCAGCGACCAGCCGGAGCACGGTGGATACGGACATCTCGGTGGTGTTCATTGCGGTGCTTCTTCCTGCGCGAGCCTGACGCTCGCTCTGCTTTCGGGGGGCTCGACGCTCACCGTCTGTTCGGGAGCGAGGTGCTGAGCCGCGTTTTCGGTATGGCGCGCCTCGGTGACGCGCACAAGCACGGTAGCACGGGCTCGCAGGGAAGACGAAATGACCGTTCCGGAGCCGGATATCACCACCCTGATTGGGCCTCGATCACGCGACACTGATGGGGCCGGACCAGCGTCCGGAGCGTCGTGGTGTCAGACGTCGATGAGTCGGAGGGGTCCAGATGAGGCGGTGGAAGCCCATCGGTGCGGCGGTCGCCGTGCTCGCCGTCGCGGGCGCACTCGTCGTCGGCGTGCTGCATGGACCCGGAACCCCCGTCGCCGGACCGGCACCGACGGTGTCCGTCTCCGTCCCGCCGCAGGCAGGCACCGTGGCGGGGGCCTCCCTGGTCTTCGCGACCTTCAACGTCTGCAAGGTCTCGTGCGATGCGCCCGCGCCGTCGTGGGACGTCCGTCGCACTCGCGTGGCCCGCGTCATCACGACGTCGGGGGCCGACGTCATCGGCCTGCAGGAGGTGACGTTCAACCCGACGTCCACCGCGAAGACCCAGTTCCTCGACGTGCAGAACCTCATCGCGCCGGCCGGCTACGTCGCGCCCACCATGCCGGCGGCGGCGGACCAGTGCCGGTGGACGGCCGCGAACCCGCACCCGTGCGACAACACGACAGGCATCGTGTTCAACAGCCGGACCGTCAGTCAGGTCACGACTCCGAACGGGACCGCGTCCGCCGGGACGCTTCCGTCCAGCGGCGTCGTCGGCGGGCTCGACAGCGAGTCGGCTGTCCGCAAGATCTCGTGGGCATACCTGCAGGGTGCCGCGGGAACAGGCCCCTTCCTCGTGGTGTCCGTGCACACCGACAACTCCCAGGATCCCGCGGCCGAGGCCAGTCGGATCGTGCTGGGCCAGGCACTGGGCCCGTGGGCGGACGCCTGGAACGCGGCGCACGGCTTCCCGGGCGTGCCGACCCTGATGCTCGGCGACCTGAACTCGTACAAGAAGCGGCAGCCCAACGGCATGCAGCAGGTCATGGTCGACAACGGCTGGCTCGACACGGCATCGGCTCCGCAGAAGCGCAACGTCCAGTACTCGACGATCAACCACAACCCGAAGCTCCCGGCGGACCAGCAGGGATTCCCCAAGGCCCCGTACATCTTCCGGACCTCGAAGAACAATCCGGTGCTGGACGCGACGCGGATCGACTACGTCATGGCCCGGGGCGCCGGTCTGTCGGCTGCCGACTACGAGGTCGTCATCCACCTGCTCCCGGACGGCAGCTTCGACCCCGAGTACCAGGCCTCCGACCACCAGATGGTCCGCTCGACGATCACGTTCCCCTGATCCGCGCGGGCGCGTGACATCGTGTCGACGGCGGGTGATACTCGCGCCATGACTCGTACCCGCGCGCCCCGCGCTCTCGCCACGCCCGCTGCCGTCGTCGCCCTGGTCGGCGTGGCCGCCGCCACGCCCGCGGTAGCGGCGCAGCCGGCGAAGAAGGACATCGTGCTGAACGTCACCGTCCTGCCGGGTCAGGTGCGCCTGCTCGACGGAGAGTCGGTCCGGATCACCCTGCCGACCAACGTCACCACGGGCTACTCGTGGGCTCCGGTCGTCAGTGGCGCCACCAAGGCAGTCACGGTCTCGAAGGGCTCGTACGTGGCGCCGTCCGGCGACCTCGTCGGCGCGCCCGGGATGACGAGCTGGGTCGTGACGGCGAAGGGCGACGGCGTCGCCAAGGTCACGATCACGACCACCCCGCCCGGCGGCGGCACCGCGAAGAAGGTCGGCGCGCTCACGATCTACGCGGGCAGCGCCGTCACCAAGAAGTAGGGGCGCACCGCCGCTGCGGGTCGCCTTCCTAGGATCGGGCGCGTGTCCGACTCCGCCACGCTCGCGTCCGCCGCGGCGGTCGACGTCGTCGTGGCCGCGACGCGGTTCGCGCTCGCGGTCGAGCTCGGGCGCACGCCCGGGGCCGACGTCGACTGGTCCGGGGCTCCCGTCGGCGAGATCGAGCAGGCCGTCCGGCTCCATCGCGTCGCACCGCTGCTCGCCGCCCACGCGGCCGCGCTGGGCATGCCCGACGGGCTCGTCGTCGCGGTCCGGCAGGTCGCGCGGGCGGACACGCTCGCGGGGTTGCAGCTCGCCGGGCAGTCCCTGCGGGCGCTCGACGCGGTTCGCGCGGCCGGCGTGCCGACGCTCCTGGTCAAGGGCGTCGCCCTCGCCGCGCTGACGACCGGGTCGCCCGCGGCGCGCGGCGCCGGCGACATCGATCTCCTCGTGCGACCGGAGGACCTCGAGCGCGTCCATATCGCCCTGACCGAGGCCGGCTGGGACGGCGAGGACCTCTTTCCCGCGGGTGCCTGGCGCCGCTGGTACCTCACGATGCGTCGGGAGCGCTCCTACGTGTCGCCGGCCTCGTCCATCGACCTGCACTGGCGGATCGGCTGGCACTCCCGACCCATCCCGTCCGCCGACGTGCTCCTCGGACGCGCCGGCGCGGTGATGATCGCCGACCGGCCCGTCCCGACGCTGTCCCTCGCGGACACGCTTGCGGCTGCCTGCTACCACGCGGCGTTCGATCGGTACGCGCGCATTCGGCAGTTCGTCGACATCGCGCGCCTTCTGGCCCTCCCGGGTGTCTCACTGCCGGCGGACGCGCACTGGCGTCTGCGCCGGCTGGTCGCGGAGGCGGTCACGGTCGCGGACGCCCTGCTCGGCCCCCTGCCGGGCACGGAGCGGTTCGCGCCGCCCGGTCGCGTCGACCCGGCGCCGCTGCTCGCGTTGTGGCGCTACTCCTCGGTGCGACCCGAGTGGTCCGGGGCCGACACCCCGCTCGCCGGGCACATCGACATCTACCGGGACTCGGCACGGTTCGGCGGGGTGCCCGCAGCGGTCCGGATGGCGCTCACCGATGCCCTGCTTCCACCCGAGCGGGTTCGGGCGGGAATGAGCCCGGTGGAGGTCGCCGGTCAGGTCGGTGCCGAGGTCGCCGACCTCGTCCGGCGTCGCGTCCTGGGCTGAGACCGGGGGAGCGGCGCGTCGCTCATCCGGTGCGGACGTCCTCGACGGCCGCGCACACCGCGTCCAGGTGCCACGAGCCGGCCGGCCGAGCAATCCGCGCCACCGGCGTCGCGGCGGCCAGCGCGGCAGTCCGGGCGAAGAGGCGGTCGGGACCGAGGATGGCCGATGCCGCGCCGTCTCGACGGCAGTGCGGAGCGAGTGCACCGAACCGGCCCGCCCCGCCGACCGGTTCCACCCGTACGTCGTGGAGGTCCGCGTCCGGCTCGATGACGGCCACCGCCGCGACGGGGATCGGCCGGGATCCCGGGCCCTCGGCGAGGAGCGTCGCCGTCCCTCGCGCGGCGCTGAGCACCGGGAGGGCCGCGTAGGCGATGGCGAGGGCGTCGGCGGCGGCCGCCGCGAGGTTGA
>JAFIHP010000268.1 GCA_017849335.1 Actinomycetales bacterium
AAGGTCACCGTCGACGACCCGTGGGGCTGGGGCGGTTCCCTGGAGTGGGCGACGAGCTGCCCGCCGCCACGGCACAACTTCGTCTCGCTGCCGCGGATCCGGTCGGAGCGTCCGGCGTTCGACCTCCACCACCCTGAGCTGGCTGCCTACGGGGCGCACCCCGCCCCGGCAGTCACCGCCACGACGGACTCCGGGAGCGCATCGTGAAGGTCGAAGGGCGGATCTTCGTCTTCGCCACTGTCTTCTTCCTCGCCGTCGCGGGCATCTACTGGTACCTCTCCCGCGGCCCGATCGGGTCGGTGGCGCTCGCGCTCTGCGGTGGTCTCGCGTTCCTCGTCGGCTTCTACCTGCTCTTCACGGCCAAGCGGGTCTTCCCGCGGCCGGAGGACCGGCTGGATGCCGAGATCGACGAGGCTGACCCGGAGTACGGCTTCTACAGCCCGCACTCGTGGTGGCCCCTCGCGGTCGGCTTCTCGGTCTTCATCGTGGCGCTCGGCCTGGTCTTCGCGAACTGGGTGACCGTCTTCGGTGTGACGTTGCTCATGCTGTCCCTCATCGGCTGGCTCTTCGAGTACTACCGGGGTGACTTCGCCCGCTGAGCTCGCACGGCCTGTCGATTTCGGGGAGGTCGAGAGCCGACGTACCATGTCGAGGTCTTCGTCGTGAGGAGTCCGGTGGTGCGTCGTCAGATCGTCGTAGGCGCATGCGCTGTTGCCGGCCTCGGTGCCGCTGCCCTCGCCGTGAGTGCCTGCACGCCGGCGGCGAGCGTGGAGTTCCAGACCGTGGTCCCGTCCGACGTCTCCCGCGCGACGATCACCGCCCAGCCGGCCTCCGGCAAGAAGGTCGATCCCGGTCAGCGGATCACCGTCACCGCGGACTCCGGGCAGTTGTCCGACGTGGTGGTGACCGGTCCCAAGGGGAACCTGCTCAAGGGCACACTGTCCGCCGACGGCACGACGTGGACGGCGAACAAGGAGAGCCTCGGCTTCGGCAAGACGTACACCGTGAGGGCGACGGCGATCGATCAGCGCGGCGTCCAGACGTCGTCCACTGACGAGTTCAGCACGCTCGAGCCGAAGGCACTGGTCAGCGCGTCGGTCGATCCTGGCCAGGGTCGTACCGTCGGTGTCGGCATGCCGATCACGGTGAACTTCGACCACGCGATCAAGGACCGCGAGGCGGTCGAGCGCGCCCTGGTCGTCTACACGCCCACGCCCATCGAAGGTGCGTGGTCGTGGACCAACGACACGCAGGTGCGGTTCCGTCCGAAGGACTACTGGCCCGGCGACATCGACGTCACGGTCGACGCCAACCTCAAGGGCGTCAAGATCGCCAAGGGCGTGTTCGGCAAGGAGGACACGTCGACGACCTTCCGGGTCGGCTCCTCGACCGTCATCAAGGTCAATGCCGACACGCACGAGGCGAAGGTCATCCTGGACGGCAAGAAGGCCCGCACGATCCCGGTCACCACCGGCAAGCCCGGGTTCGAGACCCGCTCCGGGACGAAGATCATCCTCACCAAGGAGCCCACGCGGATCATGGATGCCGCGACGGGCGGCACGGACCCGAACGACCCCGAGTACTACCGGCTCGAGGTGCAGTACGCGATGCGCCTGACGTACTCGGGGGAGTTCCTCCACGCGGCTCCCTGGTCGGTCGGCTCGCAGGGCCTGGCGAACGTCAGCCACGGCTGCATCGGCATGTCGACCGCGAACGCCCAGTGGCTGTTCGGCATCGCCAAGATCGGCGACCCGGTGGAGGTGACCGGCACGGACAACCCGCAGAACCTCGGCAACGGCGTGACCGTCTGGACGACGACCTGGGACGAGTGGCTGAAGGACTCGGCCACCGGTCCGGTCACGACGTCGGTGCCCGGCAGCGCGACCACGCCGACGGTCCCTGCCGACCCGTCCGTGCCCTCGACCGACGGCGTGACGACCCTCGACCAGCCGAGCAGCCCGTCGGCGCAGCCGTCGTCGACGGCGAGCGACTCCAGCTCGCCGCAGCCGCAGGCGCTGGGCCAGTAGGCCCTCGCGGGCTGCAAGACGGCATACCGGGCCGGTCGGCGCGCCGAAGGCGCTCCTGCCACGGTCAGCGCGGCTAACGCGCTCCTGGCACGGTCAGGGCCCCAGGAAAGCCCACCCTCCGCCGTGGTCACCCACGGGCACGTCGCGCGGCGGTGCGCACGCAGCGAGCCCTGGCCGCGTGCGGTTCGGCGTGCCCAGGGAGAACGGGGAGGGCCCGCCGTCCCTGGAGGACGGCGGGCCCTCACGGTCCCAGCGAGCGCGTCAGTGCGTGTCGGACTGCTCGTGTGCGATCTGCTCGGCGTTGGTCTCCTCCATGCCGGGGTGGTGCAGCACTCCGCCGTGGAAGTTGCGGATCTGGTCCGCGTCCTCGTACCCGTGGAGAGGGGCCTCGACGGCCGCGGCGTGCGCCGCGTGCTCCTGGCCGGCGGCGATCTCCGCCGGGCTGGGCAGCGGCACGTTGTCGGCGTAGAAGAACGAGCTGAGCTTGTGCCGCAGGTTCTCCTTGCGGAAGTGCTTGTTGCGCACGCCGGCCTCGTCGGTCCGGGCCGGTGCGGGGAGCACCGCGTGGTCGGTCTTGGAGGTGATGACCGCGAGGTCCTTCTCCGAGAGCGGCTCGTGGACCTCGATGAACTCACCGTGCGGCAGTCGGAGGACGCGGCCGGACTCGTAGCCATGCAGGAGCTTCTCCCGGTCCCGGCGCTGCAGGCCCAGGCACCAGCGTCGGGTGATCACGAACACGATCGGCGGGAGCACGAACACCAGGACCCGCAGGGTCCAGGTGATCGCGTTGATCGACAGGTTGAACGTGATCGCGATGATGTCGTTCGCGCCGCCGATCCACATCAGGCAGTAGAACGTGATCGCCATCATGCCGAAGCCGGTGCGGGTGGGGGCGTTGCGCGGGCGGTCGAGCAGGTGATGCTCGCTCTTGTCGCCGGTCACCCACGCCTCGATGAACGGGTACAGGGCCAGAACGGTGAAGATCACGCCGGGGATCACGGCCGCGGGCAGGAAGATGTTCCACGAGATCGTGAAGCCGAAGATCGTCGACTCCCAGTTGGGCATGATGCGCAACATGCCGTCGAGGAAGCCGATGTACCAGTCGGGCTGAGACCCGGCGGAGACCTGGTCGGGCGTGAACGGACCGAACAGCCAGATCGGGTTGATCGTGACCAGTCCGCCGACCAGGGCGATGATGCCGAAGACGACGAAGAAGAAGCCACCGGCCTTCGCCATGTAGATCGGCATGAACGGGAAGCCGACGACGTTGTTGTTGGTCCGCGCCGGTCCGGGGAACTGGGTGTGCTTCTGCGTCCACACCAGCATGAGGTGGACGGTCACGAGCGCCAGGATCAGGCCGGGGATGAGCAGGATGTGGACCGGGTACAGACGCGAGATGAAGTCCGTGCCCGGGAACTCCCCGCCGAAGAGCAGGAACGCCATCCAGGTGCCGACCACGGGGATCGCCTGCATGATCCCGCGGGCGATCTGCAGACCCGTGCCGGAGAGCAGGTCGTCCGGGAGGGAGTAGCCGGAGAAGCCCGCGCCGAGCGCCAGCGTCGTCAGGATGACGCCGATGATCCAGTTGAACTCACGCGGCTTGCGGAAGGCCCCGGTGAAGAACACGCGGAACATGTGCACGGCCATGGCGCCGACGAAGACCAGCGCGGCCCAGTGGTGCATCTGGCGAAGCAGCAGGCCACCGCGGACATCGAACGAGATGTCCAGTGCCGAGGCGTACGCCTGCGACATCTGCACGCCCCGCAGCGGCACGTAGGAGCCGTTGTACACGACCTCGACCATGGACGGCTGGAAGAACAGCGTGAGGAACACGCCGGTCAGCAGCACCACGATGAAGCTGTAGAGGGTGATCTCGCCGAGCATGAACGACCAGTGGTCGGGGAACACCTTGCTGAACTGACGGCTGAGGAACCGGTTGCTCCCCAGTCGCTGGTCGACGTACGTGGCGGTCGCCCCGCCCGCGCGCTCGATCGGGGTCGTGGCGGTCATCCGCGCTCCCAGAAGCTCGGGCCGACAGGCTCGGCGAAGTCGGACGTTGCGACCAGGTACCCCTCGTCGTCGACGCCGATCGGCAGCTGCGGCATGCGCCGGGCGGCCGGGCCGAAGACGACGTTGCCGCTGTCGGCGAGGTCGAAGGTGGACTGGTGGCACGGGCACAGCAGGTGGTGCGTGCGCTGCTCGTAGAGGGCGATGGGGCAGCCGACGTGGGTGCAGATCTTCGAGTAGGCGAGGATCCCCTGGTAGTCCCAGCCCTCACCCTGCTGCGAGCGGATCTCGTCGGGGTCCATGCGGACGAGGATGATCGCGGCCTTGCCCCGGGCGTTCAGGTTGCCCTGGATGTGCTCGACCTCCTCCAGGTCGGCCGGGACCGCGGAGATCAGGCCGCCGACCGGGAGGTCCTCCGGCTTCACCGGGGCGTAGGTGCCGTCGGAGACGATGCGCGATCCCTTCGTCCACAGCGTGGTCGAGAGGATCTCGGCGGGGGACTTGCCCTGCTCCGCGGGGGTGGGGATCCACAGGTCCTTGAGCATCACGACGAGGGGGATCGGGAACAGCACCAGCGCGCCGACCATGGTCCGCCGGATCATCTTGAACTTCGCGAAACCCGACTCGTCGCGGCCGCGCTCGTACCCGGCGGCCGCCTCGGCGCTCTCCTCGGGGGAGCTCGCCATCGCGTGCCGTTCCTGGACGACCTCGACGTCGGACATGAGCTTCTTGGCCCACTGGATGGCCGCGGTGCCGATGAACAGGATGCCCAGCCCGAACGTCAGGCCCAGGGCGATGTTGCTCGCGCTGGTCTCGCCGAACACGGGGATGTAGACCGTGGTCGACTTGTCGATGCCGACGTACGCGGCGACGAACAGCACGACGCACAGCACCGACAGCATGAACATCGCCGCGACCTGTCGCTGCGCGCGACGGTTCCAGCGCGGGGAGAGGTCGGCCTGGCGCGGCTGGTGGGGGACCTCAGCGACAGGAAGGTGACCCAGCGGGACCGGAGCGCCGGCCTCGTGCGACCCGTGACCCTCGCCGTGCGGGGTGATCTCGCTCATCGTGCCTTGATTCCGATCCAGACTGCAGCCCCGATGAGGGCCGCGAACAGGGCGGTGGCCATGAAGACGCCTTCACTGACCGGGCCGAACCGGCCGAGGCTGAGGCCTCCCGGGTTGGACGACTCCTGCATCGTGCGGACGTAGGCGATGATCGCCTGCTTGTCCTTCGTCGGCAGCTGGGCGTCGCTGAACACCGGCATGTTCTGCGGACCGGTCAGCATCGCCTCGTAGATCGTCCGCGGCGAGGCCTCCATGAGGCTCGGGGCGTACTTGCCCTCGGTGAGGGCGCCGCCCTCGCCGGCCGCCTGGTGGCACTGCGAGCAGTTGATGCGGAAGAGCTCGCCGCCGTACGCGGGGTCGGCGTCGGCGTAGGCGATCTGCTCCTCGGTGGGGATGGCCGGTCCCGGGGCGAGGCTGGCGACGTAGGCGGCCAGCGCGGCCACGTCCTCGTCGGAGTAGATGTTCTGCTTGGACGGAGCCTGGGCGCCGGGGTCGGCGAGCGGCATGCGGCCGGTGGAGACCTGGAAGTTCACGGCGGCGGCGCCGACGCCCACGAGCGTGGGCCCGGTCGCGGTGCCCTGGGCCTCCAGCCCATGGCACGACGAGCAGCCCTCGAGGTACAGCTGCCGTCCCTTGTCCACCTGGGTCTGCGAGCCGTCGGTCGCTGCGGCGACGGCGGGCTGGACGCTGGCGATGGCGGCATAGCCGCCCCCGACCACGGCGAGCGCGCCGACGAGGAGCGCGGATGCCATCAGCGGGCTGCGCCGTCTGGCGGCCAAGGACTTCACGTGTGCGGTGACCCTTCTCGTGCGGTGGTTCTGTGCGGGGAGGGGTGGAGCCGGACTACTTCAGGACGTAGATCATGAAGAACAGGGCGATCCAGACGACATCGACGAAGTGCCAGTAGTACGACGTGACGATGGCCCGCGTGGCCTGGTCGTGCGTGAACCGCTTGGTGACGAACGTGGTGGCGAGGACGAACAGGAAGGCGATCAGTCCGCCGGTCACGTGCAGTCCGTGGAACCCGGTGGTCAGGTAGAACGCGGAGCCGTAGGCGTTGCTCGACAGGGTCAGGCCCTCGTGCACCAGCGTGGCGTACTCCGTCACCTGGCCGGCGATGAAGATCGAGCCCATGATGAAGGTGATCACGAACCAGCGGCGCAGGCCCTTCACGTCGCCGCGCTCGGCCGCGAAGGCGCCCAGCT
>JAFIHP010000034.1 GCA_017849335.1 Actinomycetales bacterium
ACGGATGACCTTGCACTTGTCGCAGATCTTCTTGACGCTCGGCTGGACCTTCATCTGATCTCTCTCGTTCCTGCGGTCTTCGGGTGGTCGGTCGGCTTACTTGTAGCGGTAGACGATGCGGCCGCGGGTCAGGTCGTAGGGCGACAGCTCCACGACGACCCGGTCGTCCGGCAGGATCCGGATGTAGTGCATCCGCATCTTCCCGCTGATGTGCGCGAGCACCTTGTGCCCGTTGTCGAGCTCCACCCGGAACATCGCGTTGGGCAGCGACTCCGTGATCGTGCCCTCGAGCTCGATCGCGCCGTCCTTCTTGCCCATGTCCTCAGCTTCCGTGTCGTGGATCGGCCTGCTCCCCCGGCCACGCGTAACCGCCCGGAACCCGGGTGGCAGGCGAGGTGGAGGGGGAAGCCTGAAACCGACCTCACACTCTACGCCGCCTGCGGCCGAGGGCCAAATCCGGGGACGGCCGCCTCACAGCCGGACGTCGTCCAGCGCGGTCAGCACCCACGGGCCGTCCTCGGTCACGGCCACGGTGTGCTCCCAGTGCGCCGCAGCGCTGCCGTCCGTCGTGACGACGGTCCAGGCGTCGTCGAGGACCGCCACCTCGGGGTCCCCCAACGTGACCATCGGCTCGATGGCCAGCGCCATGCCCGGGCGCAGCACCGGTCCCCGCCCGGGCGCCCCGTAGTTCAGGATGTGCGGCTCCATGTGCATCCGGCTCCCGATGCCGTGGCCGCCGTACTCCTCCACGATGCCGTAGAACCGGCCGTCGCGCTCACTCGAAGCGACGACCGACGACTCGACCGCGTGGCCGATGTCGGTGAGACGGCCGCCGGCGCGGGCCCGGCGCAGGCCGGCCCACAGTGCCGCCTCGGTGACCTCGGAGAGCGCCACCCGCTCGGCCGCGACGTCACCGACCAGCACGGTGACTGCGGCGTCACCGTTCCAGCCGTCGACGATGGCGCCGAAGTCGACGCTGAGCAGGTCGCCGTCCGCGAGCGCCCGGGCACCGGGGATCCCGTGGACGACCTCGTCGTTCACCGATGCGCAGATGACCCCCGGGTACGGGACGGCACCGTGCGCCTTGTAACCCAGGAAAGACGACGTGGCGCCGTTGTCCGCCAGGACGTCGCGCGCGATGGCGTCGAGCTCTCCGGTGGTGACTCCCGGAGCCGCGGCCCGCGAGATCGCGTCGAGCGCGCGGGCGACGACCAGCCCGGCCTCACGCATGGTGTCGAGCTGGGCGCGCGACTTGATCTCGATCGACGACGAGCGACGGAACACCGTCGGCCCTAGCGCTTGACGTCGAGCGCTTCGAGGATCCGCGCCGTGACGTCCTCGACGCTGCCCTGCCCGTACACCTGACGCAGCAGGCCCTGCTCGTGGTACGTCGCCGTGAGCGGAGCGGTCTGCTCGGCGTAGATCTCCAGTCGGCGGCGGATCACGTCCTCGGAGTCGTCGCTGCGACCCTGCTCGGCCGCCCGCTTGACCAGCCGGGCGACGACCTCATCGGTGTCGACGGTCAGCTCCAGGACCGCGTCCAGCCGCTGACCGGCGGACTCGAGCATCGCGTCCAGCTCGGCCACCTGCTCCACCGTGCGCGGGTACCCGTCGAGCACGAACCCCGGCCGGGCGTCGTCCTGCGACAGGCGGTCACGCACCATGGCGTTGGTCACGCCGTCGGGCACGTACTCGCCGGCGTCCATGTAGCGCTTGGCCTCGACACCCAGCGGCGTTCCGCCCGCGACGTTGGCCCGGAAGATGTCGCCGGTCGACACGTGCGGCACCCCGAGGATCCCGGCGACGACCTGGGCCTGCGTCCCCTTGCCCGCCCCCGGCGGACCCATCAGCACCACGCGCATCAGCGGAGGAACCCTTCGTAGTTGCGCTGCTGCAGCTGCGCCTCGATCTGCTTGACCGTGTCCAGACCGACACCGACCATGATCAGCAGGCTGGTGCCGCCGAACACGAAGTGGCTCTGGACGCCCAGCAGGCTGAATGCCCACAGCGGCAGGATCGCGATCAGGCCCAGGTACAGCGACCCCGGAGCGGTAAGCCGCGTCAGGACGTAGTCCAGGTACTCAGCGGTGGGCCGGCCCGCGCGGATGCCGGGGATGAAGCCGCCGTACTTCTTCATGTTGTCTGCGACCTCGACCGGGTTGAACGTGATCGAGACGTAGAAGTAGCAGAAGAAGACGATCAGGGCGAAGAACAGCGCGGCGTACCAGGTGCCGGTGCCGCGACCGATCTCCTGCTGGATCCACGTCGCCCATTCGCTCGTGCTGCCGGTGAGCTGGACGAGCAGCGTCGGCAGGAACAGCAGCGACGAGGCGAAGATGACCGGGATGACGCCGGCCATGTTGACCTTGAGCGGGATGTACGTGGAGGTGCCGCCGTACATGCGCCGTCCCACCATGCGCTTGGCGTACTGCACGGGGATCCGGCGCTGAGCCTGCTCGACGAACACCACGAACGTGATGATGGCGACGCCGACGACGATCGTCCCGACGAACGGGAACGGGCCCTGGGCGCCCCAGATGGTGGCGAACTGGGCCGGGATCGTCGCGATGATCGACGTGAAGATCAGCACGGACATCCCGTTGCCGACGCCACGCTCGGTGATCAGCTCGCCGAACCACATGATCATCGCGGTTCCGGCGGTCATGATCGTGACCATCGTGAGGATCAGCCACAGCCCCTGATCGGGGATGATCTGCTCGTTGCACCCGCTGAACAACGCGCCCGGCGTCCGCGCGAGCGACAAGATCGCCGTCGACTGCAAGATCGCCAGGCCGATCGTCACGTAGCGCGTGTACTGCGTGATCTTCGCCTGGCCCGCCTGCCCGTCGGCCTTGAGCGCCTCCAGCCGCGGGATCACGACCGTGAGCAACTGCAGGATGATGCTCGCGGTGATGTACGGCATGATGCCGAGCGCGAACACCGACAGTTGCAGCAGCGCTCCGCCGCTGAACAGGTTGAT
>JAFIHP010000269.1 GCA_017849335.1 Actinomycetales bacterium
GACCATGGAGACGACGGCCATGTGGCTGTCCTTCTCCTCGCCGTCCTCCCCCGCGCTGTCGAGCACGGCGACGACCGAGGTGAGCAGTCGCGCGCCGCGCAGCCAGCGCACGACCCCCAGCGGGTCGTCCTGCCCGTCCCACGCCGACTGCAGCCTGGCGCGGACCTGCGGGTCAGCGGCTCCGTCGTCGTCCGGGAAGGCGGGGGCCGCCAGCGAGCGGCCGCGGCCGCGGCCGAGGGAGTCGGTCGTGCCCGATTCGCTCACAGGCGGCAGGCGTGGATGTTGGTGACCAGGATCCCTCGGGCACCGAGCACGTAGAGGTCGTCCATGATCCGGTGGACGTCGAGGGCGGGCACCATCGCCCGGACTGCGGACCACGCGGGGTCGTGCAGGGAGGACACCGTCGGCGACTCGATCCCCGGGGTCAGCCGCACCGCCCGCTCGACCAGCTCGGTCGGGATGTCGTAGTCGACGAGCACGTACGACCTGGCGACCATGACGCTGTTGAGTCGGCGGACGAAGGTCTCGACCGCCGGGTCCGCGGGCGCCCCCGTGCGTCGGATGACGAGCGCCTCGGACACCAGGATCGGATCGCCGACGAGCTCGAGACCGGCCTTGCGCAGCGTCGTGCCGGTGGCCACGACGTCGGCGACCGCGTCGGCGACGCCGAGCGCGACCGCGTTCTCGACGGCGCCGTCCAGCCCGACGATGCGCGCGGAGATGCCCTCGCGCGCGAGGTAGGCCTGCAGAAGCCCCTCGTACGACGTCGCGATCGTGCGTCCGTCGAGATCGGCCAGTGTCGATGCGGAGCCCGCGGGCGCCGCGAAGCGGAAGGTGGACGGCGCGAACCCCAGCGCCAGCACCTCGTCGGCCTGAGCGCCGGAGTCCAGCAGCATGTCGCGGCCGGTGATGCCGAGGTCGAGGGTGCCCTCACCGACGTAGATCGCGATGTCCCGGGGGCGGAGGAAGAAGAACTCGACGTCGTTGTCCGGGTCCTGGACAACCAGGTCACGAGTCGTGGCGGCCCGGAGATAGCCGGCCTCGGACAGCATGTCCCGGGCTGGTTCGGCGAGCTGGCCCTTGTTCGGTACGGCGACGCGCAGCACGGCCTAGAGCCTCTTGTACACGTCTTCGAGGCTGACGTTGGCCGCCAGCATCATCACCTGGACGTGGTACAGGAGCTGAGCGATCTCGTCGGCCGTCCGCTCGTGGCCCTCGTGCTCGGCCGCCATCCAGACTTCCGCAGCCTCCTCGACGACCTTCTTGCCGACGGCGTGGACACCCGCGTCGACCAGGCGGACCGTCCCGGTCTCCTCGTCACGGTAGGTCGTCTTGCGGAGTAGTTCGGCGTAGAGCTCGTCGAAGGTCTTCACGCCTCGAAGCCTAGTGATCCGGGTGGAATCTCGCTCGTCGCCGTCAACGCGGTGCGGCTACAGGACGTGACCCATGCGCTGCGCCTTGGTGCGCAGGTACGCCGCATTGTGCGGGTTAGGGGCCACCGCCAGCGGGACCATCTCGGAGACGACGAGGCCATGAGCCTCCAGCCCGCTGCGCTTCGTCGGGTTGTTCGTCAGGAGCCGAGCCGTCCGCACGCCGAGGTCCGCGACGATCGCCGCCGCCGTGCCGTAGTCGCGGGCATCGGCCGGCAGTCCGAGGGCAAGGTTCGCGTCAACCGTGTCCCGCCCGGCCTCCTGCAGCCGGTACGCCGCCAGCTTGTGCAGCAGGCCGATGCCGCGACCCTCGTGCCCCCGGACATAGACGACGACTCCCCGGCCCGCGTCGGACACGGCCCGCATCGCCGCATGGAGTTGGGGACCGCAGTCGCAGCGCAGGGAGCCGAGGACGTCACCCGTGAGGCACTCGGAGTGGACCCGGACGAGGACGTCGACGCCGTCGCCGAGATCGCCGCACACGAGGGCGAGGTGCTCGTCGCCGTCGGCGCTGCGGTAGCCGTGGGCGACGAAGTCGCCGTACTCGGTCGGCAGGTTCGCGACTGCCACGGGCAGGACGCGCGGCGGCACCGGCTCAGCGCTCACGCCGTCTCCCGCCCTCGTCTCACCGGTCGCCGTCGGACCGCACGTCCGCCCTCAGCCGACCGACGATGAGCACATCCTCGCCGACCGGCTCCACGCGCTCGACCTCGATCCCCCACCCGGGAGCCTCCGACGGCACGAGCGTCGGCCCTGCGCCCAGGAGCAGCGGTGCGACGTAGAGCTCGATCCGGTCGACGAGCCCCGCGCCGCAGAACGCCGCAGCGAGCGTCGGACCCCCTTCGAGAAGGACGTGCCGCACTCCGCGGGCGTCCAGCGCGGTGAGTACCTCGTGGGGGTCGTGAGTGGGGACCTTCAGCGTCGGGGCGGCGCTGTCGAGGAGCGTGGCCGTCGGTGGCAGCGGACGGCGCCCGACGACGACGCGCAGCGGCGGGGGTCCCGGCAGCGGCACGGGGAGGCGCACCGTCAACGCGGGGTCGTCTGCCAGTGCCGTCCCCGTGCCGACGACGATCGCGCCGACCCGCGCGCGCAGCTCGTGCACGTCGCGACGCGCGGCCGGTCCCGTGATCGCCGTCGGTCCGCCGTCGGCACCCGCGACCCGGCCGTCGAGCGAGACCGCGGCCTTCCAGGTCACGAACGGACGGCCGTGCGTCACCGCAAACGTCCACTCGACGTTCAGGGCTTCGGCCTCCGATACGAGCACGCCCGGGACGACGTCGACGCCCGCCACCCTCAGCTCGGCCCCTCCGCCGCCCGCCGTCGGTGTCGGGTCGGACTGCCCGTAGACGACGCGCGTCACGCCGCCGTCCAGTAGCGCCTGCGTGCAGGGTCCGGTCCGACCCGTGTGACGGCATGGCTCGAGCGTCACGACCGCGGTGGCGCCCCGCGCCGCCGGTCCGGCGTGACGGAGGGCGTCGACCTCGGCGTGCTCGGTGCCGGCGCCGCGATGGTGGCCGCGGCCGACGACCGTGCCGTCCGCCGCGACGAGAACGCATCCCACCCGCGGGTTCTCCCCGTACGGCGCGTCCGGCGACTGCGCCAGCGCGATCGCCTCGCGCATGGCGTCGTCCCAGATGGCGCCGACCGCCGGCACGGCGCCGCGATCGTGCATCACGCCGGCGTCACGGCCGCGCGGCGTTCTCCGCTGCGGCCCGCAGGAGCTCGACCATCTCCGCCGGGTCCTCGGCACGGAACACCGCCGATCCCGCGACGAACGTGTCGGCTCCGGCGGCCGCGCACTCCTCGATCGTGCCGAGGTCGACGCCGCCGTCGACCTGCACCCAGATGTCGACGTCCGCGGCGTCCGCCAGGTCGCGCGCCTGACGCACCTTCGGCAGGACGTCGGCGCGGAAGGCCTGGCCGCCGAACCCCGGCTCCACCGTCATGACCAGGATCATGTCGACGTGCTCGATGGCCTCGGCGATCGCGTCGATCGGGGTACCCGGGTTGAGGGCGATGCCCGCGCGGGCGCCCGCAGCACGGATGTCGCGGGCGACCTTCGCCGGGTTGCGGGCCGCCTCGACGTGGAACGTGACGGAGCCTGCGCCGGCCTCCGCGTACGCCGGGTCCCAGCGACCGGGGTCGTCGATCATCAGGTGGCAGTCAGCGGGCGTGTCGATGTGCGAGAGCAGGGACTCGACCACCGGGAGACCGAACGTCAGGTTCGGCACGAAGTGGTTGTCCATCACGTCGAGGTGGACCCAGTCGGCCGTCGCGGCGATACGGCGGACCTCGCCCGCGAGGTTCGCGAGGTCGGAGTTCAGGACGCTCGGGGAGATTCGGATGCCCACGTCGGGACCCTAGCGGCGTCGGCGCGGTCGGCGCCCGCGCGGTGGCCCACCGATCCGCGCCGGCCCCTCAGGGCAGGCGGTCACGGCTAGAGGCGCCGGCGCAGGATCGCGCAGAACATCGCGTCCGTGCCGTGCCGATGCGGCCACAGCTGCAGGTACGGACCGACCGCAGCATCGGGCACTTCCGGCAGAAGTGCGGGCACGTCCACGACCTCGATGTCGTCGCGGCCCCGAAGCGCATCGGACACCACGAGCTCGGTCTCGGCCACGTGCGGCGAGCACGTCGCGTATCCGACGACACCTCCGGGACGCACCGCGTCCAGCGCCGCCGACAGCAGCTCGCGCTGGAGCGGACCGAGACTGGCCAGGTCGGCCGGCGTGCGCCGCCAACGCGACTCCGGCCGTCGCCTGAGCGCGCCGAGGCCGGTGCACGGGGCGTCGACGAGAACGCGGTCGAAGCGCTGGTCGCCCCACGGCCGCTCCCGAGCATCGCCGACGAGAACGTCCGCCGTGGAGTGCGGACCGAGGGCTTCGCGCACGAGCCGGGCGCGGTGCTCGTGCTGCTCCACGGCGACGAGCTGGCCGCCCCGCTCGCGAACCCAGCCGTCCAGGAGCGCGGCCTTCCCGCCCGGCCCGGAGCACACATCGAGCCACGCCGTGTCGCCGCCGTCGACCGCCGCGCGCGCGACCGCCAGCGCGACGAGCTGACTGCCCTCGTCCTGCACGCCGACGCGTCCGTCACGCACGCACGACAGCGCGGCCGGCGTGCCCTCGGCCAGCGCCGCTGCGAGCGGAGACCACCGACCGGGCTCGGTCTCCGGCAGCGCGAGCAGCTCCTCCACGTCGATGCGACCAGGACGCGCGACCAGCGTGGGGCGTACCGGCGCATTGTCGGCCGCCAGGAGGTCGACGAGCTCGTCCCGGCGAGGCCCCAGCGCGTCACGGAGGGCCCGCGTGATCCACGTCGGGTGCGACCAGCGCGTGGACAGCCAGCCGAGGTCGTCGTCGGCGCGACCACCCTGCAGCTGGGTCGCCCACCCTTCGACGTCGCGCGCCGCGACCTTGCGCAGCACGGCGTTGACGAAGCCCGCGCGGGCAGCGGCGCCCGGCGGCGCGCCCGCCGCACGCGCGAGATCGCAGGAGGAGTCGACGGCGGCGTGGTCGGGCACGCGCATCGCCAGGAGCTGGTGCGCGCCCAGCCGCAGGACGTCCTGCAGCGCGGGTTCGACGCGGTCCCACGAGCGCGTGACGAGCGGAGTGAGGATCGCGTCGTACAGACCGCGCCACCGCAGCGTTCCGTAGGCCAGCTCGGTCGCCAGCCCGGCATCGCGCCCGGTCAGCCCGAACCCGTGGATCACCTGGGGCCCGACCAGGTTCGCGTACGCGTCGTCCTCGCGCACGGCACGAAGCACCTCGAGGGCGGCCTGTCGCGGCCGATCGGCCGTCACGTGAGCACGTCCGCGTCGGTCAGCCGCACCCCGCGCGCCCAGTCGGCGGCCGGCATCTCGCGCTTGCCCGCCGGTCGCACCTGCCCGAGCCGTACCGGCGTCGTCGCGGTGCCGACGAGTACGTCGCGCTTGCCGACGCGCAGCGCTCCGGGCGCCAGCGGCGGCTCGTCCGATGCCGGACGCACCGGGCCGATGCCGAGCCGGGTCTGGCCCGCGGTGGTCCAGGCGCCGGGCTCGGGGGTGCACGCCCGGACCTGCCGGTCGATCGCGGCTGCCGGGTCGGTCCACCGCACGCGGGCGTCGTCGACCGAGATCTTCGGCGCCAGCGTCGCGTCGCCGGTCTGCGGCACCGGACGCGCGGCTCCGGACTCGATGGCGTCGAGCGTCGCGAGCAGCAGCCCGCTCCCGGCCTCGGCCAGGCGTCCGAGGACGTCGCCCGCGGTGTCGGTGGCCGCGATCGGCTCGGTCAGCGTGCCGAACACCGGACCGGTATCCATCCCCTCGTCGAGGGCGAACGTGGTCGCGCCCGTGACGTCGTCGCCGCGCCAGATCGCGTGCTGCACGGGCGCCGCCCCTCGCCAGTCGGGCAGGACGGAGAAATGCAGGTTGACCCATCCGTGCGTCGGGATGGACAGGGCATCTCGGGGAACGAGCAGTCCGTAGGCGACGATCGGCGCGACGTCCGGCGCGATCGCCGTGAGTCGACCGAGCACCTGCGGGTCGCGCAGCGTCGTCGGCTGCAGGACCTCGATGCCCTGCTCGCGGGCGAGGGTCGCCACGGGCGACGCGGCGACCTCACGACCGCGGCCGGCCGGGGCGTCGGGGCGCGTCAGGACGGCGACGACCTCGTGCCGCGAGTCCAGCAGCGCGGCCAACGACGTGGCCGCGACCGACGGCGTGCCTGCGAAGACGCAGCGCACGGGCTACAGCCAGCGTTCAGAGATCGAGTGCGGGCTGATCTGCACCGTCGGCGCGGGCTCGCCGAACCACTCCGCGGCGCGGATCTGGCGCATCGCTTCCTTGCGCAGCTCCGGATCGAGACGGTCGATGAACAAGATCCCGTCGAGATGGTCGGTCTCGTGCTGGATGGCCCGGGCCTTCAGCTCGCTGCCCTCGATGACGACCGGCTCGCCGTGCATGTTCATGCCGCGGGCGACGACGCGCATCGCACGGCGGGTGTCGAACGCCAGGTCCGGGAGCGACAGGCAGCCCTCGTCGCCCTCCTGCTCGTCGACGGAGAGGTCGAGGTCCGGGTTGATGAGGTGACCGAGCTCGTCGTCCACCCAGTAGGTGAAGACGCGGAGGGACACGCCGATCTGCGGTGCCGCGAGCCCGGCGCCGGGCGCCTCCATCATCGTGTCGGTGAGGTCCTTGACCAGCCGACGCAGCTCCTTGTCGAAGGTCTCGACCGGAGCCGCGGGGGTCCGCAGGATCGGGTCGCCGAAGAGCCGGATGGGCTGGATCGCCATGTCCCGAAGTCTAGGTCCGCAACCGCCGACACGACTCAGGTGGTTGCCAAACCGGACAAATCACCGGCAATTCCAACCGTCTGGGTCGTGTCGGCGGTTCGGCGGGGGCTAGAGGTCGCGCGGATCGAGGTGCACGTGCACGGGACGATCGCCGGACCGGGCCGATCGCGTCGCCGTGATCGCGCGGAGCTCACGGGCCAGGGCCGCCCCGTCGGCACGGGAGACGACCACGACGCCCCGATGACGCTCGGCTCCGTCGGGAGCGCGCCCGTCGCCGTCCGCCGGCACCGGACCCAGCAGCCGGTGGCCGACCCGCAGGCTGGCAGCGACGTCGACGATGTCCGCCGCCGCTCCCAGCAGGACGGCCACGCGCGTCGCGGGCGGCAGCCCCGCATCGGCTCGCTCGCCCAGCTCGCGCTCGGCCAACCATGGGGCGTCCCAACGCACGAGGGCCTGGACCACGGCCGCGGCGTTCGGAGCGGTCACCACGACGCGCGCCCCGGGCGCCGCCAGCCGGCACGCCGCGAACCACCGCCGGGCCGCGTCCTCTCCCGCCGACAGCCCGGGCCGCTCGAGCTGCGACCGGGCGTCGAGCAGCAGCACGGCGCGGTACCCGCTCGCGCAGTCCGGCTCGGCCCCCGTGGTCGCCACCACGACCTGCGGGGCGTCGCTGACGCGTCGGACCACGTGACCCGCATGGCTCGCCACGACGGGAACACCGGGGAAGGCCCGGCCGATCTCCTCGGCCGTTCGCTCGCTGCCGACCTCGACGGCACGCAGCCGTCGCCCCCCGCACGCGGAGCATTCCCAGTCGCCAGCGATCCGGCCGCACCACGCACACTCCGGCACCGAGTGCGCCCCGCGGAGCTGCAACGGCCCGGAGCAGCTCGGGCAGCGCGCAGGCTCTCGGCACCGCTGGCACGCCAGCACGGGCACGTACCCCCGACGCGACACCTGGACGAGCACCGGGCCGACGCGGAGCCCGGTCCGCGCCGCCTGCCATGCCGTGTGCGGTATCCGTGCCGCTGCGGCGGCCGGGTCGCGCGCCGCGTCGTCTGCGGACAGCGCGCGCACGGCCGGACCGCGCTCGGCCACCGCGGCCCGCGTCGGTTCGACGGACTGCGCCCAGCCGGTGGCGCACCACTGCTGGGCCGCGGTGCTCCGCGCCGGAGAGCCGACGACGAGGTCGCACCCCGTGAGGTGCGACCGCAGAGCAGCGACCTCACGCGCGTCCCAGTACGGGGCCTGCGGGTGGGCGAGGGCGTCGTCGCCGTCGTCCCACACCACGATCAGCCGCAACCGCGGCAGGGGCGCGAACACGGCGGCGCGCGTGCCGAGCACGATGCGCACTCCCCCGCGCAGGACCCGCAGGAACTCGCGGTACCGGCGCTCCGGGCCCGCATCCGCCGTGAGGGTCGCGACGATGCCCGCCGAGGCTTCCGCCGCCAGCGATCCGGCGATCCGCTCCACGTCGGCCGCGTCCGGAACGACGACGAGCACGTCTCCCTCCGGACGGGAGAGCACGGCCCGGGTCAGCGCGGCCACCTCGTCGGTCCACCGGGACGCCGGAGCCGACGACCACGTCGCGCGCGTCGGCGACGTCTTATCCGACGAGAGCCGCTGGAGCAGCGCCGCACCACGGTCGTAGGCGGCCCACACGCCGGCCTCGTCATCCCCGAGCGGCCCGCCGACGTAGGCGTCGGCCGACGTGACCTCGACCCGCTCTGCCCGCGCGTGCCGCGGGGGCACGGCGGCCCGGGCGACGTCGCTGAAAGTGCCGGCGTACCGGGCCGCGACCTGCTCGACGAGCTCGAGGGTCGCGGTGGTCAGCACGGGCTCCGGGCCGATGACGCGCTCCAGCGGCCGAAGCGAGCCGCCATGCTCGGCGGCGGCCAGCCGGGCCACGACGAACCCGTCGGTGAGCCGGCCGGCGAACCGCACGCGAACGCGGGAACCGGGCACGGCCTGGGCGGCCATCGTCGCAGGGACCGCGTAGTCGAAGTCGCGGTCCAGGTGCGGGACGGGCGCGTCGATCCGCACCTGGGCGACGGGATCGACCTCGGCCAGCGGCGCCGGCGAGCCGGGCGCCCTCGACGGCCGCGGCGGCCGACGGACCGCCGGCGGCACGAGGCTGAGCTGGTCGCCGTCCATTGCGCGGACCCTAGCCCGCAGGACCCCCGAACCCGCGAGACGCCTCAGATGGTCGCTAAAACCGGGAGAATCGGGCATGTAGCGACCATCTGAGGCGCCTCGGCGGAGAGGGGTCAGCGGCCGGCGGCCACCTTCAGCTCCTCGACGCGGTCGGTCGCCTCCCACGTGAAGGTCGGGCCGACGGCCGTGCGGTC
>JAFIHP010000035.1 GCA_017849335.1 Actinomycetales bacterium
CCACGTCATCGACCGTGAGCACGGGGCGTGGCGGCACGAGCTCGACCCGCAGAACGCGCCGTCGGCGACGGTCTGGGCGGGCAAGGCGGACCTCTACCACGCGGTGCAGGCCACTCTGGTCCCGCGGCTGCCGCTGGCGCCCTCGCTCGCGGCCGCGCTCGCGGCAGGGCAGCTGGACGCCTAGCCCGCGCAGGGCGGCTAGGAGAACGGCACGAAGTTGCCGTGCGCGACCATCCGCCAGGTCCCCGTGCGGGGGTCCTTCCGGAAGGTGCTCAGGCGCGGGGACGACGTCCCGGCGGACTGCTGCCCGTCGACGACGACGTCGACGATGGCGTTGTTGCGGACGACAAGCGAGTCTCCGTGCCGCGTGACGACGAAGTCGCTCTGCCGGAACGAGCTCACCTCGGGCAGGTGCGCGAGGTACTCGGCCCTCGTCGCCGAGATGCCGTTGCTGCGGACGATCTGGAACTCCGGCGCCAGCAGCGCGCGAAGCCCGGCGACGTCCTTGTGCTCGAGCATCGTCATGAAGCGGTCGACCAGACGGCGGCCCAGGGCCGTGTCCGAGGCGTTCGACGTCGTGGCGGCTGCCGCGGCGGGGGCGACGGCCAGCACGCCGACCACGGCGAGGAGGGACGCGACGAGCGAGACGATCCGGCGCAGGTGCATGGCACCATCCAACCGGGGCGCGGTGGCGCGAGCGCGACGACCTACCGTGGCGCCATCCGCAGCGCGCCGTCCAGGCGGATCACGGAGCCGTTGAGCATCGGGTTGTCCACGATGTGCCGCACGAGCGCGGCGTACTCCTGCGGCAGCCCCAGGCGCGACGGATGCGGCACGGTGCCGGCGAGCGACTCGCGCGCGTGTTCGGGGAGCCCGGCGAGCATGGGCGTCTCGAACAGTCCCGGCGCGATGGACACGACCCGGATCAGTGACGCCGCCAGCTCGCGGGCGGCGGGCAAGGTCAGGCTCGCGACGCCCCCCTTCGACGCCGCGTACGCGGCCTGGCCGACCTGTCCCTCGAACGCGGCGATGGACGATGTGCAGACGACGACGCCGCGCTCGCCCTCGACCGGCTCGGTGCGCGACATCGCGGCTGCCGCCAGCCGGAGGAGGTTGAACGTGCCGACGAGGTTCACGCGGACGACCCGGTCGAACGCGTCGAGGGGGAGCGGGCCGTCCCGTCCCACGATGCGACCCGGCGTGGCGATGCCGGCGCAGCTCACGGCGACGCGCAGCGGTCCGAGACCGGCGGCCTCCTCGACGGCACCGGCCAGCGCATCCGCGTCGGTCACGTCGGCCGGGTGGAAGTGCGCACCGGCACCGAGGGCGTCGACCGTGGCGCGCGCGGCGTCAGACGGCAGGTCGACGACGACGACCTGCGCCCCGGCTCCGAGAAGCTCGACTGCCGTCGCGAGGCCGAGCCCGCTGGCCCCGCCGGTGACGATGGCAACGCAGCCGTCGGGAGTCATCCGCGGCGTGCCTCAGCCGGACTTGCGCCGGAACTCGCGCTTGCCGCCCTCGCGGTCGGAGTGCTCGTGCGCGCTGGTGTCGGTGGGCGCAGTCCCGTGCGGCGTGCTCGACGCGGCCTTCTTGTTCTTGGCGTCGAGTGCCTGGCGCATGCGTTCCTTGATGTCCTGGTTCTCAGCCATGCCGTCAGTGTGCCACTGCGTGCTGCGGCACGGGAACGCTCAGCCGCCCTTGCCCCCGTGGGCGAGCTCGCGCCAGTCGCTCTCGGCAACCTCGACGTCGTGCTTCTTCGCCGCTGCCAGGATCTTCCGCCACGCGGCGTCGCGCTCCGCGTCGGTGACGTCCTGTACCTGGTCGAAGCGGGCGATCGCGTTGCGCACGTGCGCGGCGTCGACCAGCGGCTCCTTGCGCTTCGCCGTGAAGGCGAAGGCGGAGTCGGGCAGGTCGTCCTTCTCGGCTGTGCTCAGCGTCTTGTCGGACATCGTTCCTCCTCGACGGGAAGGCTGCGAGCAGGAGGTACCCGGCTTCGGGGGTTCGTAACCGTGGCCGGCCCCGTGCCGATGGATCGCGCGTCAGTGGCCGACGGGGATGTCGTGGCGGCCGATCCGCTGACGGAACACCCAGTAGGTCCACGCCTGGTACGCGACGACGGCCGGCAGCAGGACGAGGGCGGCCCACGTGATGATGGTCAGCGTGTAGGGCGACGACGCGGTGCCGGCGGCCGTCAGCGACCAGCGGGGGTCCAGCGTCGACGGGACGACGTCCGGGAACAGCGCGAGGAACACGGCGGCGACCGTGCCCGCGATGGCAAGACCGGTGGCGGCGAACGCCCGTCCCTCACGTCCACGCCGGACCGCCACAGCCGCTGCCGCCAGGGCGATGGCGGCGACGGCCATCGACGCGATCGACGCGCCGCTGCGTGCGGACGCCGCGAGGGCGACGGCGCCCACGACGACGGTCGTCGCCGCGAGCGGCAGCATCACGCCGGCGACCCGGCGGGCCCGCGCCCGGATGTCTCCGGACGTCTTGAGCGAGACGAAGACGGCGCCGTGCGCGAGGCACAGCAGGACGGTAACGGTGGCAC
>JAFIHP010000270.1 GCA_017849335.1 Actinomycetales bacterium
CATCAGCGGGATCTGGAAGTAGAGATAGACGACGACCATCCCCCAGAAGCCGGTCGGGGATACACCCACATCAGGCAGCGAGATCCCGACGTTCATCAGGAGCTTCGTGAGGATGCCCTGTGCCCCGATGGTCGCGATGAACGCGAACGCGAGCGGGACACCACCGAGCTGCGATGCGACCGACGACCACGACTCCAGGGAGGGGTGCAGCCACCGAGGGCGTCGAAGGCTGCGGACCACGAGCGCGAGGACCAGGCCGATGATCCCGCCGATGACGGCGCTGGTGCCGGACAGGGCGATCGAGTTCACGAACCCCGTGCGGTAGGTCCCGGACAGGGCCCGCTGGAGGGCGTCCGTCCCGAGGCTGCCGCCCGGCGTGATCGCCTTCACCAGGACGACGACCGTCGGGTAGACGAGGAACAGCCCGACGAACGCGACGAACGGCACGGCGACCAGCAGCACCAGGCGGTTCTCCCGCCGGAACCAGCTGCGCATCCGTGCCTCCTGTGTCGCCGTCGTGCTGCCATCCCATCGTTGAGCGGTGAGCTGCCGGGCCGTCTCGGTTCTCGGACGCCCCGACAACTCACCGCTCGCGGAAGGTCGTCCTTCCGTCGGGCCTAGCGGCCCGCGAGTGCGGTCTACGCGTCGGCGACCATCGGGCCCCAGTTGTCCGTGATCTGCTTCTTCATCGCGTCGATCTGCGCCTGCGTCGGGAACGTGATCTTGGCGATCTCGTCGGCCGACGGCAGGTTCGCCTTCATGTCCGCGGTGATCTTGCCCTCCGCGTCGAGAGCGGCGTAGCGAGCGGGGATGGCCCCACCCTCGAGGTAGCCGAGCGCTCCCTCGTCACCGGTGATGTGCTCCAGCCACAGGGCGGCCGCGCACGGGTGCACCGCGTCGGAGACGACCGACTGCGCGTAGAACGAGCCGTAGAGGCCGTCGGTCGGGATCGTCGTGCTGAAGTCGAAGCCCGCCTCCTTCAGCTTCGGCTCGATGCCCGGGAAGTTGTACGACCAGTCGAGCGCGATCGGCACGTCACCGGACAGCAGGGCCGCCTCGGTCACGTCGATGACCTGGAGGTTGCCCGACTTCTTCAGGTCGGCGAAGTACTGGATCCCGGGCGTGATGTCGTCGTAGGAACCACCGTTCGCCAGGGCGGCCGCCACGACCGCCGCGAACGCGGCTCCGGCCTCGCGCGGGTCGCCGTTGAGCGTGACCATGCCCTTGTACTCGGGCTTCTTCAGGTCGGCCCAGGTCTTCGGTGCATCCTTGACGAGCGTCGTGTTGGCACCGATCGACATGATCCCGTAGTACGCGCCGACCCAGTTGCCGTCAGGGTCCTTCAGGTCGTCGGGGATCTCCGACCAGTTGGTCGTCTCGTACGGCTGCACGAGCCCCTGGTCGATCGCCTGCTGGGTGAACGACGGGCCGACGTCGATCGCGTCCGGCTTGTCGGGCTGGCCCTGGAGCGTGGTGATCGCGGTCAGCTCGTCGGCGGACGACGCATCGGGGTTGGCCACGGGCGCGGGCAGGCCGTAGGTGTCGCGGAACGACTTCAGGATGCCGCCGTAGTTCGCCCACGTGTCCGGCAACGCGATGAGGTTCGGGCCGCCCTCGGCCTTCGCCGCCGTCGCAATCGCGTCGACGGTCGTCCCGCACTTCTCCGCCAGCGAGCCGCCGGTCGATACGGGAGCGCTCGCGTCCGCCGTCGCGTCGGTGGACGCGGCAGCAGTCGCGGCGGTCGTCTCGGCCGCCGCCGTCGTGCTCTCGCTGCTCGTGCTCGATGAGCAGGCGGCGACCAACGACATGGTCAGCAGCGCCGGCACCACCAGCAGGGACTTGCGCATGGTGTTCGTCCTCTCGGAAGTCTTCGGGTCGCTCGGACGCTAACGGCGCTCTCGCCGCGTCCGACGGCCCTCAGGCGACGCGGAGGAGAACACTCACCGAACGTCCGGGGCGCTGTGACGGGCGCGGTCGGACGACAGCGCCAGCAGGGCCAGGCCGGCCAGCGAGGCGACGAGCAGCGCGAGCAGCATCAGTCCTCGCGGGTCGTCCGGGTTCTCGCCGACCAGCACGGTCGACAGGGTCGGCTGCACCAGCATCGTCGCGAACGCGTACTCCCCGAGCACCGTCGCGGCCGTGAGCACGGCTGCCGCCACCACGGAGGCCCGTAGTCCGGGGAGCAGGACCCTCCGGACGACCGTCCGACGCGTCGCGCCGAGCACGCGACCAGCCTCGTAGAGCCGGCGGGCACCGAGGGCCTGCAAGCCGGAGTCCAGCACCCGGTAGGTGAAGGGCATCGTCCAAAGGGCGTAGAACGGCAGCAGGGCGTACACGTTGCCGAGCGGCCACGGCGCCCCCGCGTCCGTGGCGGCGACGACGCCGACGACCAGGGCGACGGGTGGCGCGATCCACGGCACGAGCGTCAACGCCGCGACGACGGGGCGCAGCCGGGGATAGCGAAGCGCCGTCACGAGGGCGACCGGGAGCAGGACCGTCAGGTTCAGCGCCACTGCTCCGACGATCAGCACGCCGGTGGTCCGGGCCGCCTCGAGGACCTGGGGGTCGGTGGCGGCCCTGGACATGGCGGATGCCGACCAGTGGTCGAGGACGTCGCCGATCTCCAGCGGCCTCGTCGGATCGTCGCGCAGCGCCAGCCGGACGACGACGAGCATCGGCACGGCGAAGCAGACCGCCATGACGACGAGGTACACGCGCGGAACCGCGCGGCCCACCGCCGAGCCCCATCCGGTCATCGGCGGGTCATCCGTAGCGTGCGCCGCTGGAGGGCGGTCGTCAGCAGGACGCTGCACAGCAGCAGCGCCAGCATCCACACGATCGTCGCCAGAGCGAGGTCGTCCTGAGCCGACTCGCCGTTGAGCACGTGTCGGATCCGCTCCGGCACCAGCCGGTCCGACGCCTCCAGGACCCGTGCGGTCGCGTGCGCGGTGAACGCCGTGACGAACAGCAGGACGACGCCCCCGGCCGCCGCCGGAGCCAGCACGGGCGTGCCGACGCATCTCCAGTATCGCCACCGCGAGCAACCGAGGGCAGCAGCTGCCTCGGACCAGGTGCGCGGCACGCTCGCCGCGGCGGGGAGGACGACCAGGAGCATCAACGGAACCAGGAAGTACAGGTACACGAGCACCATCGGCCAGAAGCCGACCGTTCCGTCGTCGCGTCGCACGGGCACCCCGAGGTCGACGAGGACGCGGGTCAGCACGCCCTGCACGCCTATCGTGGCGACGAAGGCGAAGGCCAGCGGGACACCGCCGATGCGGGAGCGGGTCGCCGCCCACGACGTCAACAGGCGATGGAGCCGGCGCGGACGTCGACGACCGACGACGGCGAGGGCGAGGAGCAGCCCGAGCACTCCCGCGATCACCGCGCTGCCGGCG
>JAFIHP010000271.1 GCA_017849335.1 Actinomycetales bacterium
GGTCTGCCACCATCCGGATCCCGACATCGCGTCGGGGCTTCGTGATCTGTCGGCGACGCTCGGCCGCGACGACGTCCGCGTCGTGACCGAGTGGCGCGCGCGGGCGCTTCTCAAGCACTACGGACACCGCTTCGACTACCACCTCGTCGAGGACCACGACTGGTCGGTACCGCTGGGAGGCGGTCGCTCGCTGGAGTTCCAGCTGACGCCCTACCTGCACTTCCCCGGGGCGATGGTGTCGTTCGACTCGGCGTCGCGGACGCTGTTCTCGTCCGATCTCTTCGGCGGGTTCGTCCCTGACTCCGCCGTCCTGGAGTGCGACGACCTCGACTACGTCATCGAGAACGCCCGGCCCTTCCACCAGCACTACATGCCGTCGACCGAGCTGCTCGAAGCCGGCCTCGCCCGCATCCGGCACCGGTGGCCGGTCATCGACCGCATCGCGCCGCAGCACGGGCACGTGATCCCCGGGCACGTGGTCGACGGGGCGTTCGACGCGTTGTCGCGGATCGAGTGCGGGGTGTTCACGCTCGCCGACGCCGACCTGGACCTGCGTCACCTCCTTCGGATCTCGGAGGCGAAGCAGCAGATCACCGACGTCCTGCTGACGGTGGCCGAACCAGGGGCGCTCCTCGCCGCGCTCAACGCGATCCTGGTCACGGCGCACGCGAACGCGGCCTGCACGCTGTTCGTCGACGTGCCCGACGACGGATGGACCATGTGGGGAGCCGGGCATTCCCGTCGGGTACGGCGTGACCCACCACCGGACCGGCCGGCCGTGGGCCTGCCCGGCGTGCCGGCCGCGATGCTCGTCGTGCGCACGGACGGCAGCGGTCCCGTCGACGCTGACTTGATGGACATGCTCGACGGGCTCGCACCGACCCTGCGCCTCGCCGTCGACCAGTACCTGCACGACGACCGGCTCGCCCGCCGCGTCAGCGACCTGCGCAGGGCCGCGCTCACCGACCCGCTCACGGGGCTGGGCAACAGGCGGGCGCTCGCGGCTCGGATTCCGCGTGGCGACTACTGCCTCGTCTGCCTCGACGTCGACCGCTTCAAGTCGGTCAACGACACCTTCGGTCACGGTGCCGGCGACCGCGTGCTCGTCGAGGTCGCTGCGGCGATCCAGTCCGCGGTGCGCGAGGACGACTCCGTCTTCCGGGTCGGCGGTGAGGAGTTCCTGGTCGTGCTGCCGGAGTCGAGCGTCGCCGACGCGGCATCCGTCGCCGAGCGGCTGCGTCGCGACGTCGCGGCGCTGGATCTCGCCGGGGTGGCGCCGGACGGCCGCGTGACGATCAGCCTCGGCGTCACGGAGGTCCGTGGGGGCGATGCCGAAGCGTTCGACCTCGCGGTGAGTGACGCCGACGCCGCGCTGTACGACGCGAAGGCCGGAGGGCGTAACCGCGTCACCGTCCGCGCACCGGCGGTCGGCTAGTTCCCGTCGGGCGTCCGGACGGATCCGACCGCGTGCACGGCTGCCCGTCGGCCGAAGAGCGAGCCCGCGGCGAGGCTCATCCCGCTCGCGTACTCGTCCCCGTCCTGTGCCAGGTGCGCGGTGCAGGCGCCCACGGCGTAGAGCCCGGGAACCGGCTCTCCCGACGCGTCGAGCGCGCGCCCGAACTCGTCGGCTCGCAACCCGCCCAGGGACATCCAGTGGTAGTCGGAGTGCGGCACCGAGATGTCGAAGACCGCGTACGGCGCGGTCAGCTCCTTCAGCCAGTCCGGGTGCTTGTGGAACGCGGAGTCCTCGCCGGCGGCGACGTCGGCGTTGTAGTCGGCGAGCGTACGGCGCAGCGAGCCCGCGGGAACCGCGAGCCGGGCCTCCATCTCGTCGACGTCATCGAACCCGTCGACGAACGTGTGCGACCCGTGCTGCGGGTACCCGAAGATCTCCTCGTCGAGGATGAGGTACGCGATAGCACCCGGCTGTTTGGCGATGAGGTTGGCCTGCCGCCCGTGGTACGCGTCCTCCGGCATGAACCGCTCGCCGTTCGCATTGACGATGATCCCCTTGATCAGGTCCTCGGGCGGGTAGATGGAGGCGGTGGCGACCCGCCCGGACATCCCGGTCTCGGCGACGCCGACGGTCCGCCCGAGCAGGAGGCCGGCGCCGTCGTTCGTCGGCTCTCCCAACGGCTTGCCGTACCGGGAGAACAGCGGCATGTGCTCGCCGGTGATGTCGGCGTTCAGGTTGAAGCTTCCTGCCGCGAGGACGACTCCTCGACGAGCCGCGACGAAGGAGTCCACGCCGTCGCGCCGGGCCCGTACCCCGACGACGCGGCCGTCGTCGTCGACGACCAGGCCGATCACCGCGGTCTCGTACTGAACGGGGACGCCCTCGGTCGCGGCGGTGCCGAGCACCGCCTGCATCGCGACATAGCCACCGGGGATCGGCCCGTCGCCCGAGACCTGGTGACCGCGGGGGGCGTACTGCGCCTGCTCGCGGAACGGCCACACCTTCTCGTTGCCCGTCGTCAGCAGACCCTCGCCGCTGCGGACGTAGACCGCCTTGTGGGTGTACGCCTCCCGTCGGAACGGCACGCCGAGCGACTCCAGCCAGTCGAAGCGGGACACGCTCTGCTCGCAGAACACCCGCAGGCTCGCTTCGTCGGGCGTCGTGGTCACCGCGCGCAGGAACGCGTACATGTTGTCGGGGGTGTCCTCGTACCCGCACGCGGTCTGCACGTCGGTGCCGCCCCCGAGGTAGAACTGGCCCTGCGAGAGCGCGCTGGCCCCGCCGCCCGCGCCAGCGCGCTCGAGGACGAGCACGTCCGCGCCGGCCCGGTGCGCCTCGATCGCGGCGCAGGCTCCGGCGATGCCGTATCCCACCACCAGCAGGTCGACGGTGCGCTCCCAGGACGGGACATCATCGGCGCGGATCGGGGGTTCGATGACGGGCACGGCTCTCCTCCAGTAGATACGTGGACGTCAAACTATCTGACGGCCGAGCGTCTCGTCCCGCGGGTGAGCCGACTGCGGGACATCAGGCGTCGCGCCGCACCAGGGCGAACGCCGCTCCCGCGATCGCCAGCGCGACCCAGCCGGCGAACACCGCTGCTCCGACGCCCGGCGAGAGCATCTCGTCGGACTGGCCGAGCGAGGTGAACGCGCCGCCAGCGTTCGACGGCAGGAACTTCAGGACGCTGTCCCAGCTTGAGGGAAGCAGCGCCGACGCGAGCGCCGGCAGGAAGAGCACCACGCCCACCCCCACGCCGATCGCCGCAGCCGTGCTGCGGAGCAGGACCCCGAGCGCCAGGCCGATGATGCCGAGGCCGGTGATGTTGAGCGCGGTTCCGACCACGCTGCGCGCGACCGAGTCGTCCGTCCAGCTGAGGGTTGCCGACCCGGAGCCCGCCAGCAGGCTCATCCCCAGGAAGAACGCCGCCACCACGCCGACCGCGACGACCGGGAGGACGACCGCGGTGAAGGTCGCGAGCTTGCTCCACAGGACGGGTAGCCGCTTCGGGACGGCGGAGAGCGTCGTGCGGATCATGCCGGTGCTGAACTCTCGGGCTCCCACGATCGAGCCCAGGACCGCCACGATCAGGACGGCCAGGTTCGCGCCGGCGAGGACCGTGCCCAGCGGGCTGGAGTCCGCGCCACCGCCGGGAGCGCCGCCGTTCGGCGTCGCGATGTCCCCGCCGGCCACCATCGCCGCGATCGCTCCGAAGCCGACGATGACGACGAGGATCGCCGAAACCGTCAGCCACGTGGAGCGCAGCGAGCGGATCTTGACCCACTCCGACTGCACGACCCGCCGCAGGGTCGTCCGGCGGTCGGGGA
>JAFIHP010000272.1 GCA_017849335.1 Actinomycetales bacterium
CCAGGTCCGGACCTGGTCGCCCTCGCGGCGTCCGGGAGCCGTGCCGACGGCGGCCGGCATGCGTGCTGACGTGCTGCCGCCGCCGCCCCGGCGAGCCCCCGACCTCGACGACGACTTCGCCGGCCCGGACCTGCGGACGTCGTGGTGGATCGACCACTACCTGCCGCAGTGGACGACCCCGGACCGGTCCCGGGCCCGATACGACCTCGGCCCGCGCGGACTGAGGCTGCGGATCGACGCCGACCAGCCCGACTGGCGTCCCGAGGACGGTCCATCGCGCGTGTCCAACCTCCAGACCGCCGCCTTCGCCGGACCGACGGGCGGTTCGCGCGGCACCCATCGCCACCGACCGGACGGGCTGGTCGTCCGGACCCCCGTGCCCACCCAGCTGCTGTGGACGCCGACGGCCGGTCGGCTCGACGTCACCGTGAGCGCGAGCCGCGACCCCGGCTGCATGATCGCGGCGTGGCTCGTCGGAACCGAGCATCGCGACCCGGCCGAGTCGGGTGAGGTGTGCGTCTTCGAGATCGACGCCGACGCCGTCGCCGGCGCCTCGACGACGGCTCGGTGCGGGATCAAGGCCCACCACGACCCACGTCTGACGAGCGACATGGCCGACGTGGTCGTCCCCGTCGACGCGTCCCGATCGCACACCTGGACGGTCGTCTGGGGCGGCGGGCGGACGGTCATCGGGTGCGAAGGCGTCGTGGTCCGACAGCTCGCCCAGTCCCCGGACTACCCGATGCAGCTCATGCTCGACCTGTTCGAGGTCGGAGGCGACCGCTCCGGGGCGTACCCGAGGAGCGCCTGGGTCCACCGCGTGCGCGGGTGGGACGAGTCGACCCCGCGCCGGTAGGGTCGCGCCCCGTGGCTGTCCTCATCACCGGGTCCATCGCAACCGACCACCTCATGACCTTCCCGGGCCGCTTCGCGGACTCACTCGTCGCGGAGAAGCTCGACAAGGTCTCGCTCTCGTTCCTCGTAGACGAGCTGGAGGTCCGGCGCGGGGGAGTGGCCCCCAACATCGCCTTCGGGCTGGGCTGCCTGGGCCTGCGGCCGGTCCTCGTCGGAGCCGTAGGCCCCGACTTCGCGGACTACGAGTCGTGGCTGCAGCGCCACAACGTCGACACCAGTGGCGTGCACATGTCCGACTCCCGGCATACGGCGCGGTTCGTCTGCACGACCGACAGCGAGCAGAACCAGATCGCCTCGTTCTACCCCGGAGCGATGTCCGAGGCGCGCAACATCGAGCTCAAGCCGGTCGTCGACCGGGTCGGCAAGGCGGACGTCGTCCTCATCGGGGCGAACGACCCCGGCGCGATGCTGCGACACACGCAGGAGTGCCGCTTCCGCGGGTACCCGTTCGCGGCCGACCCCTCGCAGCAGCTGGCGCGGATGGACGGCGACGAGATCATCCCGCTGATCGAGGGCGCGACCTACCTGTTCGCCAACGAGTACGAGGCGGCGCTCATCGAGCAGAAGACCGGCTGGTCGAGCGCGGACATCGCCGGGATGGTCGACACGCGGGTGACGACCCTGGGCCCGGACGGCGCGCGTGTCGAGCGGCGGGGCGAGGCTCCGGTCACCGTCAAGGTCGCCGAGGAGGACCGCAAGGCCGATCCGACCGGCGTCGGCGACGCGTTCCGCGCCGGGTTCCTCGCGGGCCAGGCGTGGGGGGTGGGCGACGAGCGGTCGGCCCAGGTCGGCGCGCTGCTGGCGACCTACGTGATCGAGACGATCGGGACGCAGGAGTACGAGCTTGCCCGGACGCACTTCCTCGAGCGCATGGCCCGGACGTACGGCGACGACGCCGCGGCCGATGTCGAGCCCCACGTGTCCTGCCCGCGGCCCTGAGGCGCGACCGTCGATGCCCCGCCGTCCCCGCGCGGACCCGGGGCCGTGCCGGTGGGCGCTCCCGGACCCCGCACTCGCGCCGGACGGCGAGGACCTCGTCGGCCTCGGGGCGGACCTGGAGCCTTCGACCGTCGTCGCGGCCTACGCGACCGGGCTGTTCCCGATGGACGTCGCTGACGGCAGGCTCGGCTGGTGGTCGCCGGACCCGCGTGGCGTGCTCGATCCGGACGACGTGCACGTCAGCCGCTCATTGAGGCGGTCCCTGCGGACCTTCACCTACAGCGTCGACCAGGCGTTCGGCGCCGTCGTCCGGGCGTGCCGGGACGCGCGTCCGCGCGAGGTGTGGATCACGGACGACTTCGTCGATGCCTACGAGCGGCTGCACGAGCTGGGCTGGGCGCACTCGGTCGAGGTGTGGCGCGCCGACGAGCTGGTCGGCGGGCTCTACGGACTCGAGCTCGGCGGGCTGTTCGCGGCGGAGTCGAAGTTCCATCACGTCACGGACGCGTCCAAGGCCGCGGTCGTCGCGCTGGCGCGCACGTTGTCGGCGGCGGGCGGCGATCGCCTGGTGGACGTCCAGTGGTGCACGGACCACCTGGCCAGGCTCGGGGTCGTCGCCATCCCGAGGACGCAGTACCTGGGCCGTCTCTCGCAGGTGCTGGAGACGCCGCCGTGCCTGTGAGGCGGCGCGGCGGGTCATGTACGGGCGGCGGCCAGGGCCGCCGGGAGTGCGGTGAGGAACGCATCCACGGCGTCGTCAGCGCAGCCCAGCGGAAGTGAGACGCGCAGGCTCGTGGCTGCCTCGACGTCCATCGCGGCGAGCACCTGGCTGGGCATCCGGACGTCCGACGTGCATGCCGAGCCGCTCGCGACGCTGAACCCCGCCCGGGCGAGCCGGTCGACGACTGCCTCGCCCACGACATCCGCGCACGCGAACGTCACGACGTGCGGCAGCCGCTCGTCGTCGGCACCGGTCACGACGATCCCCACGTCGGCCGTGGGCAGGAGTTCGCGCAGTCGCGCGGTCAGCGCCCGCTGACGGCTCGCCTCGGCTGTCCAGGCGTCTCGTAGGTACTCCAGCGCCCGCGCGGCGGCCACGGCCCCCGGGACGTCCGGGAACCCGCTGACCCATCCACGGTCGGGGTTCTCCTCCGGTCGCCACGCCACGTGCGAGCGCACGACCAGCACCCCGACCCCCGCGGGCCCGCCCCAGTCGCGCGCTGCCGCCCCCAGCACGTCCCAGCCCTCGGGCAGCGCCAGGCGACCGATCACCTGGACCGCGTGCGCCAGGAGGGGCACGCCCGCCGCCCGCGTCAGCTCGGCGACCTCCGCCACCGGCTGGACGGTTCCCACCTCCGGGTTGGCGACCTGGAGGCACGCGAGGGCTGCGGGCCGCGCGAGGGCCCGCTCGAACTCGGCGACGACCACGCGTCCGGTGTGGTCGACCGGCACCAGCTCGAGCTCCTCGGCCGCGCCGCGGGCGGGGCTGAGGACCGCCATGCTCTCGACCGCGCTCGCGAGGACTCGGCGCCCGCCCGCCGGCCGACCGTGCAGCAGCCCGCCGACGGCCACGCCGATCGCGGTCGGGCCCGACGTCGTGAGGTACACCTCCGCGGGCATGACGCCCAGGCTCGCGGCGATGCTCGCGCGCGCGGCGTCCAGCAGTGCGCCGGCCCGTCGGCCCTCGTGATGCAGTCGCGCCGGGTCGCTCCAGCCCGCGTCGACGGCAGCGAGCCACGCATCGCGCGCGACGGGGAGCAGGGGCTGTCCACCGACCGCGTCGAGGTAGCCCGGCGGCGGTGCCGGAGCCGGTGCGGGAAGGGTCATACGGCCACGGTAGCCCGCGTGTCACATGTGCCTGCCAACGCCGCGGGGGCACCGACACTGTGACGGGACGGTGCGCTAGTCTGCGGCCGACCCACCCTCACGAAAGGTGATCCGTGCGGCACTCCACCCAGACGGGTTCGACCGGGCCACGACTCCGCGGCCGGGCCGCTTCGCGCCGGCCGGCGCGTGCAGCCGCGCTGGGCGTCGGGGCCATCGCGACCGCCGTGCTCCTGAGCGGGTGCACGGTCAACGAGATCGTCTTCCTCGACCTGCCGGAGCCCGCCACGGAGCAGGGCTCGATCACCCAGAACCTCTGGCAGGGGGCCTGGATCGCGGCCTGGGCAGTCGGCATCGTCACCTGGGGTCTGATGATCTGGGCCGCCGTGGCCTACCGGCGTCGGCACCGCAGCGAGGTGCCCGAGCAGACCAAGTACAACCTCCCGATCGAGATCATGTACACGGTCATCCCGCTGTTCATGGTCCTCGGGCTCTTCTGGTTCACCGCGCGCGACCAGTCCGAGATCCTCGCCGTCAAGAACGACCAGGACCTGACGGTCAACGTGGTGGGGTACCGCTGGAACTGGGGCTTCAACTACCTCGACCAGGACGCGTACGCGGTGGGGACGCCGACCGAGCCGGCGCTGCTCGTCCTGCCGGTCGACGAGAAGGTCAAGTTCACCCTCACCTCGCCGGACGTCATCCACTCGTTCTGGGTGCCGGACTTCCTGTTCAAGATGGACGTCATCCCGGGCAAGACCAACCAGTTCGAGCTCACGCCGAACAAGATCGGCACCTACCCGGGGCGTTGCGCGGAGCTCTGCGGCGTCGACCACGCCCGGATGCTGTTCACGGTGAAGGTCGTGCCGAAGGACGAGTTCGACCAGTACATCGCCGACCTGAAGGCGAACGGCCAGTCCGGCCTGCTCGACACAGGGATGAGCACCGACCACGGTCAGATGCCCGATGAGAGGACGACATGACGATTCTCACTGACCGGGTCGTACCGACGGAGCCGGTTCCCCCTTCGCGCCCGGCCACGCGGGCCAAGCGTCCGGGTGCGGCGATCATCAGCTGGATCACCTCGACCGACCACAAGACCATCGGGTACATGTACCTGATCCTGGCGACGTTCTGGTTCTTCGCCGCCGGGCTCATGGCCCTGGTGATGCGCGCGGAGCTCGCCGTCCCGGGGATGCAGTTCGTCTCGCTGCAGCAGTACAACCAGCTGTTCACGATGCACGGCACGATCATGCTGTTCCTGTTCGCGACGCCCCTGTTCGTGGGCTTCGGCAACGTGATCATGCCGCTGCAGATCGGCGCGCCGGACGTCGCGTTCCCGCGGTTGAACATGCTCGGCTTCTGGCTGTTCCTCTTCGGCGGCCTGACCGCTGCGGCAGGCTTCCTGACCCCCGGCGGTGCGGCGGCCTTCGGCTGGTTCGCCTACGAGCCGCTGAGCAACGCGATCTACTCGCCCGAGGTCGGCGGTGACCTGTGGCTCATCGGCCTGGCCATGGGCGGCCTGGGCACCATCCTCGGCTCGGTCAACTTCGTGACGACCGTGTTCTGCATGCGCGCGCCGGGCATGACGATGTTCCGGATGCCCGTCTTCACCTGGACGATCTTCGTCACCAGCGTCCTGGTCCTGCTGTGCTTCCCGGTCCTGGCGGCCGCCCTCGCGATGGCGTTCATCGACCGCCAGTTCGGCGCGGTGGTCTTCGACCCCGTCAACGGCGGGGCGATGCTGTGGCAGCACCTCTTCTGGTTCTTCGGGCATCCGGAGGTCTACATTCTCGCGCTGCCGTTCTTCGGCATCGCCAGCGAGATCATCCCGGTCTTCTCGCGCAAGCCGATCTTCGGCTACAAGGGCCTGGTCTTCGCGACGCTCGCGATCGGCGCGCTCTCGATGGCGGTGTGGGCCCACCACCTGTACGTGACCGGCTCGGTCTACCTCCCGTACTTCGCGATCATGACCATGCTGATCGCCGTGCCGACGGGCGTGAAGTTCTTCAACTGGATCGGCACGATGTGGAAG
>JAFIHP010000036.1 GCA_017849335.1 Actinomycetales bacterium
CCAACCTGCCCGAGGGCATCGCGGGCTCCACCGGCCTGCGGTCCACGGGGTGGTCCGCGCGGCGCACGCTCGGGCTGTGGGCGATCGTCGTCGCCGTCAGCGCCGTGGCGGCCGGTCTCGGCAACCAGCTCGTCGCGTCGGACGACCGGACCGTCATGGGGATCGCCCAGACGTTCGCCGCCGGCGCGCTGCTGGCGATGATCACCGACACGATGATCCCGGAGTCGTACGCGATCGAGCGCTGGTGGACCGGGCTCCTGGTGGTCGCGGGGTTCTGCGGCTCGCTGCTGCTGGCGTCTGCTCTCGGCTGACGCGCGGATGGGGCGACATCGCGGGTAGGGCCGAAGGTCCCGTCCGCGGATATGCTGGCGCCCTACAGCACTTCCGGCAGGCGGGACCGTCAGTGAGCGATCTGATCGACACGACCGAGATGTACCTGCGGACGATCTTCGAGCTCGAGGAAGAGGGCGTCGTCCCGATGCGTGCGCGCATCGCCGAGCGGCTGAGCCAGAGCGGTCCGACCGTCTCGCAGACCGTCGCCCGGATGGAGCGCGACGGTCTCGTCGTCGTGTCGGACGACCGGCACCTGGAGCTCACCCCGTTCGGCCGGGCGACGGCCACGCGGGTCATGCGCAAGCACCGGCTCGCCGAGTGCCTGCTGGTCGAGGTCCTGCAGCTGCCCTGGGAGGACGTCCACGCCGAGGCGTGCCGCTGGGAGCACGTCATGAGCGAGACCGTCGAGCGGCGCCTCGTCGAGCTGCTGAACCACCCGACCACGTCGCCGTACGGGAACCCGATCCCCGGGCTCGACGAGCTCGAGCCGGGCGAGCCGCACGACGCCGTCGATGCGTCGGGCTTCCATCCGCTGACCGAGGTGGTCGGTCCCGAGGTGCAGCGCGTGATCGTCCGCCGCATCGCCGAGCCGATCCAGGACGACGCGACCGCGATGGCGACGATGCACCGCATCGGCGCGACGCCCGGGGCGACCGTGAAGGTGCGGCGCTCGCCGGGCGGCGTCAACGTCGGCAGCGCGAGCGAGTACGCCGAGCTCGCCGACGACGTCGCCGTTCACATCCTGGTCGAGTCGGCCCGCTAGCAGATCCGGGGCAGCTGCTCGGCGAGCGGCAGGTCGACGACCCGGGTGCCGCCGATGCCCGTCGACGCGACGACGACGCCGGGGTGCTCGGCCGTCACGGTGCCGATACGCACCGCGCCCGTCCCGCGCTCGTGGGCCCGCATGACCTCCAGCGCACGGTCGGCATCGTCGGCGCCGACGAACGCCACGAGCCGGCCCTCGTTGGCGACGTAGAGCGGGTCGAGCCCGAGGAAGCCGCACGCGGCCCGTACCGCGTCGGGGACCGGCACGTCGCGCTCGACGATGCGGACGCCCGTGCCGGACGACGCGGCGATCTCGTTCAACGTCGCCGCGACGCCACCGCGCGTGGGGTCGCGCAGCATGTGGACGTCGAGCCCGGCGTCGAGCATCGAGGCGACGAGGCCGTTGAGCGGCGCCGAGTCGGTCCGGACGTCGGCCCCGAACTCCAACCCGCCGCGCACGCTGAGCACGGCGATGCCGTGCAGGCCGATGGGCCCGGAGACGATGACCGCGTCGCCGGGGCGGACGCGGTGCGGACCCAGGTCGACACCCGCGGGCACCAGCCCGATGCCCGCGGTTGTGATGAAGACACCGTCGCCCTTGCCGGCGTCGACGACCTTCGTGTCGCCGGTGACGAGGGAAACGCCCGCAGCCCGCGCGGCCGCCCCCATCGTCTGCGCGATCACGCCGAGCTCGTCGACGGGCATCCCCTCCTCGAGCACCATCGCCACGGACAACGCGACGGGCCGCGCGCCGGTCATCGCCACGTCGTTGACCGTTCCGTTCACCGCGAGGTCGCCGACGTTGCCGCCGGGGAAGAACCGGGGGCGCACGACGTAGGAGTCCGTGCTGAACGCCAGCCGGGCACCCCCGAGATCGAGCACGGCCGCGTCGCCCAGCTGCTGCAGCACAGACGCGTGGGCGGTGCCCGCGAACGCCGGGAGGAAGAGGTTGCCGATGAGCTCGGCCGAGAGCCGCCCGCCGCCGCCGTGGCCCATGACGATGGCCGGGTAGTCCTGCAGCGGCAGGGGGCAGGACCAGCCCGCCAGGTCGATCGGCGGGCCGTTGACCTCGGTCATGCCGTCGCCACCTCCAGCCGGCGGAACTGGAAGTACGCCGCGCACGCGCCCTCGCTCGACACCATCGGCGCACCCAACGGCGACCGCGGCGTGCACTCCTTGCCGAACGCCGGGCACTCGTGCGGGGTGATGAGCCCCTGGAGCACCTCGCCGCTGTGGCACAGGGCCGACTCCTCCGTATGGATGTCGGTCACCTCGAACCGCAACTCCGCGTCGAAGTCCGCGTACGCGTCCGACAGGCGCCAGCCCGACTGCGGGATCGTGCCGATGCCGCGCCAGGCCCGGTCGCACGTCGTGAACACCTCGTGGACCACGGCCTGCGCGGCCGGATTGCCCTCCGGCTGCACGGCGCGCGGGTAGGCGTTCTCCAGCTCGGCCCGGCCGTCCTCGAGCTGGGCGAGCGTGCGTCGGATGCCGTCGAGGACGTCGAGCGGCTCGAAGCCGGTGACGACGATCGGGACGCGGTACTCCGCGGCCAGCGGCACGTACTCGCCCATCCCCATGACCGTGCACACGTGCCCGGCGGCGAGGAAGCCCTGCACCCGGCACGACGGCGAGTCCATGATCGCCCGGATCGCCGGCGGGACGAGCACGTGCGAGACGAGCAGCGAGAAGTTGGTCAGTCCCAGGCGCTTCGCCATCGTCACGGTCATGGCGTTCGCGGGTGCGGTCGTCTCGAACCCGATGCCGAAGAAGACGACCTCGCGGTCCGGGTTGGCCTGGGCGAGGCGTACCGCGTCGAGCGGGGAGTAGACGACGCGCACGTCCCCGCCGGCGCTCTTGATGCGCAGCAGGTCGGTCGACGAGCCGGGCACGCGCACCATGTCGCCGAACGAGCAGAAGATCACGTCCGGTCGCGCCGCGATAGCGAGGGCGCGGTCGATGGTCTCCAGCGGCGTGACGCACACCGGGCAGCCGGGCCCGTGGATCAGCTCGACGCCGTCGGGCAGGAGCTGGTCGATCCCGTTGCGAATGATCGTGTGGGTCTGGCCGCCGCAGACCTCCATGATCGCCCACGGCCGGGTGACGGTGCGGGCGATCTCGTCGAGCATCGCCGCCGCGAGCTCGGGGTCGGAGAACTCGTCGAGGTACTTCACGACGACCGACTCACCGCACGTCGATCGTCGGGTTGAGCTCGTCGTCGAGCAGGCCGACGCTCTTGAACAGCTCGAGGGTCTCCAGCGCGGACGCCTCGTCGAG
>JAFIHP010000273.1 GCA_017849335.1 Actinomycetales bacterium
CGCGGCGGGGCTGCGCCGCGACGAGCTCGACGATCCGGTCCCGGTGCGTCCGGCCCACCGGCTCGCCCAGGTCGAGCTCAGTCACGCGGCGGTCCCAGGCAGCGGTGCCGGTGAGGGCGGACGCGACGGCAGCCAGGCTCGGACGTCCGACCTTGGCCGACAGGCTGAGCCAGCGGAGCTGCTCGACGTCACTTAGGCCGGACAGTCGCGGAAGCTCGGCCTCGATCAGGGCGGTCGCGGCGACCGCGCCGTCACGAAGCCACGTGCTCTCGGCACGTACGAGGCGGGCCCAGTCGTTGTCGGCGGAGCTCTCCAACAGCTCACCGACGCGGGCGTACAAGTCGGTGGCCCGCAGGTCGTTCACCAGACCACTGAAAGCCAGGCGGTCGCCGAGGTCCAGGCTCAGGCCGAGCTCCGCCAGGTCTGCCACCATCGCGGTCAGGTCGTCGCGTGGCGTCGCGGACGACCATCGGACGCGCTCGATGTGCTCCGCAGCGCTCTCGCCCTCACGGCGGACCAACAGGTCGTCGTCCGCCTGGGACTCGGGCTCCGCCGCACGGACCGGGAGCGCGACGCCCCATCGGTACTCGAAGTCGCCGGCGACGGCCGCGGCGAGCAGGGCATCGACCGTCCTGGCCAGCTCGTCGAGGTCGACGGCGCCCACGCCGTCCGCGGAGGTCGACGGCACCGCCGCGACCCGAACCGTCGGGAGGTCCAGGGCGTCCGCCAGCGCCCGGTGGAACTCGTTGACGTCCGGGAACGGAGCTAGCTCCAGGTGGACGCTCGAGCGGTTGGCCCACGCGATGTGGGCCATCTGCGCGCCGTGCAGACCCGCGACGACGGGGGCCTGCGCGACCGCGCGGATCACCTCGGCCACGGGTGTCGTGATCGCGTCGATCGTCTGGAAGCCGCGATCTGCCAGCAAGGCGTCGATCGCGGCACCGTTGGAGACGGTGCGGTCCTCCGGACGGATCGTCGGCCCGAACGTCTCCCAGTCACGCCACAGGTAGACGGGCGCGCCGGTCGGCGGCGCGTCCTGCATCTCGAGAATCTCCGGCCACCGCCGTGCGACACGCCACAGCTCTCGTCGCGGTACCCGGTACGTGACGCTCAGCCGGGGGTTGTCGTCGATGATCCACCGTCGGCGGACGACGAGAAGCGTGTCGACACGAGTCCACGCGTCGTCCTTGGTCACGGTCGGACCGAAGAACTCCCCTGCCAGGTAGCGCTGCGAGTCGAAGCGCCACTCGGGCAGCAGCGCCGGCGCTTCGATTCCCCCAGCGAGGAGGTCTGCCTGGATAACCCCGTACGGCAACGTCTCTCGGACGAAGTGCGAGAAGTTGCCGAGGCCGCCGAACGTGTCGACGAACAGCGCCGGTCCGCTGATGTGACGCTCGATCTCACCGGTGCTCACGAAGCGATCGTCGGGCGCGAGCGAGTACGCGGGCCACGGCTCGTCGACCCAGTCCGGTGGGAGGTAGTGGAGGTCGTCCGCCAGCAGCCGGCCGTCGAAGAACGCACCCATCGGGCCGATGACGGCTCCTGGGAGAGCGAGAATCTCAGCGCCGGGGTCCTCACCGGCGCGACCGAGGATGGTGTCTGGCTCGCGACGCAGGTTCGAGACCCTCGCGATCACCAGCTGCGGATACTCGATGGCGAGCTCATCCCACGTGACGAGCCGGGCTCGGCGCTCCACCGGTTCCGTCCTCTCGTCCACCTCGTCGCCCCGGCGGTCCGAGGGCTGGCGGCCGGACCACCGGCGCCGGCTCCTGGCATCGTACGGGAACGGCGCTGCCTCGCCGGGACGCGAACGGTGCGCGTCGCCACGGCGGCTGGGCCGTGCCCGATCCCTAGACTGACCCGACGGGACGCGGAACGGGGAACGCATGGGACCACTCGCAAGCACCATGTCGACGGGCCTGATGCCGGTCGGGATGATCTGCCTGACGTTCGACGACGGACCCGGGGCGACGCACGGCCCCGGTCCTGGACCTCGCACCGTCGCTCTTGCCGAGTACCTCGGGGCCCAGGGCATCGTCGGCACGTTCTTCATGTGCGGCAGCCAGGTCGAGCGCCATCCGGACCTTCCTGCGGCGGTCCTCTCGCTCGGGCACCGGATCGGCAACCACACCCACCGGCACTCGCACCTGCCGAGCCTGGACGCGCAGGAGATACACGAGGAGGTCCTGACGTCGTTCGACACGCTGGTTCGTGCGGGAGCGGCGACGCCGATGCCGTTCCGGCCCCCTTACGGTGCGTGGGATGAGCGCTGTGCGGCAGCGGTCAACGCCGACGCCGAACTCGCCGCCGGACACGACGGGGTCTACGGCTGGGACATCGACGGCGGCGACTGGCAGTTCTGGGAGGAAGGCGTGTCCGACGCCCGCCTCGTCGCGGACACGTATGCACAACTGGCGCGTTCGGCCGGGGCCGGCGTCGTCCTCATGCACGACTCGACGGCACGCGCCGACGAGCCCAGCGCCATCATGCGCCGGAACAACCGGACGCTCGAGGCGATCACGCGCCTCGTCCCGGTCCTGCAGCGAGAGGGCTTCGTCTTCTCGGCGCTTCCCGCCGGCTAGGCGACGGTCCTCGGTTCGCGGAGGTCGGTCACGTACGGGGTGGCGACCCACAGCTGCTCCCGCACGGTGCCGCGTGTGTCGGAACGACCGGCCCAAGCGTCGATCACAGAGCCGATGTCGACGGCGACCGCCCCCGCCCGCCGGATCATGTGGCAATAGATCTTCGCGAGGACGCCTGCGCCCACCAGCCAGACCTGCCCGGGACGGAAGTCATGGCCGACGATCGCCTCGAACCGGCTCCAGTGTGAGGTCTCGACACCGCCCTCGTCGTAGTAGAACAGCAGCTCCCCCGGCACCGGCAGCCACGTGATGTCCGCACCTCGCGGGATCCGCCGCAGGTCTCGTGGGTCGATCGGACCGATGATGCCCGTGCACCGGGCGATGAGCCGGTCGACCTCCCCGGACAGCTCCAACGCCCAGCCCAGGTCGCAGCCACCAGGGACGATCCGTTCGGGCAGCACGCCACCCTCCAGGCACGTGGCGGTCACCTCGGAGTACCCCACAGGCCCGGCAAGGCACTGGGCGAGGTCCGGGACTCCCACGAAGTCCGCATCCCGGATCGCGTCCATGAGTCGCGCCCTCAGCCGGGCGTACTCCTCGTCGCCGAGCTCGTTCCACTCCTTGTCCGGCGCGACGCCCAGGACACCGGTGATGTCGGGCATCACGCCGGCGAGGACCTGCGCCTCGCCGTCGCCCAGGCGGATGGCGGCGTATCCGTATCCGCCGTCCGCTGCGGCAAGGGCGTCGTCGACGACGCCGGAGACCTGCGGCCGGTCGTACGTGTCGAAGGTGAACCAGGGCACGACCTGCGAACGGAACCGGGCACCGGCTGTCATCCGGTCCGCGAGGACCTCCACGCACGCCCGCGCCCGGACCTCGGTCATCCGCGCCTGCCCGGCGATCGAGCGGACGAAGTCCGCGCGCCGAACGGCGTCCACCGGCATGCCTAGGTCGGCCTCGACGACGGTGCCGTCGAGCGCTGGCGATCCCGACAGGGATCGGGAGACCGGGCCGAGCAGCTGCGGACCCCGACGCGCGGCGAGCCACAGCCATCGGCGCTGCAGAGGCACCGGCAGCGCCGCGAGCACGCTCAGCTCGGCCCGGATGAACGCGTCCACAACCGCCACGCGATCCTGCACCCACGCGAGCTCCGCGACGAGCTCACGCACCCACTCGTTGTCCGCGTGATCAGCGAGCGCGGCGAGCGCCGCCGGCACGTAGGACTCGAGCCGAAGGCTCACGACCAGCTCCGCGCATGCACGCCGGTCGTCAAACGGCAGGTCGTCCAGCATGGGGACGACCTCGTCGGCGATCTCGAGAAGATGAGCGGCGGGCGTGTGCGAGTACCAGCGCACGTAGGCGATCTGCTCGTCGAGCGGCAGCGCGGCCAGGTCGACACCGACTGGGCCGTCCTCGATGTCTCCCGCCGCGTCCGCCTGCTCTGCGTCGTCCGGACCCAGTTCGTCCACCGGCTCCCCCACGTTCGGGACTCTATCGGTCGGCGCTCGACCGGTAGGCGGGGAAGAAGCTCGCGTCCGTCGCGCCGGATCGTGCCGTTCCCGCCGTCAGCGCGGCGTAGCGCGGACCGTCCAGCACCCATCGGCCCACCGCGAAGTCGCGCTCGACGGCCCCGATCCGTCGCTTGAACCGGTAGAGGGAGTCCTCCCGCCCACCCCGACCCGCGCCGAGGTGGAGGAGGCGTGCGCCTTCGGCCTGCGCGGCGTCCGCCGTCGCGTCGAGCATCGCGTTGAGCGGGGCCAGGCGGAGGTGCTCCTCGGAGACCCCGGTCAGGTGGGCGTGGGCGAGCTCGCCGTGGAGGACGAAGAGCAGGACGCCGACGACCACGTCGTCGAGCGCAGCGACGAGGAGCCGGCCGCGTCCCTCCAGCGACCTCCACAGTCGCTCGAAGTAGGCCGCGGAGAACAGGTATCGCTCGTCCGCGGCGTTGCGACGCATCGTGGCGGCGTACAGGTCGACGAGGTCCGGGAGGTGAGTCCCGTCGGA
>JAFIHP010000274.1 GCA_017849335.1 Actinomycetales bacterium
ATGGTGAGCAGCTCCTGCAGCGCGTATGCGGCGCCGTAGGCCTCCAGCGCCCACACCTCCATCTCGCCGAACCGCTGTCCGCCGAACTGCGCCTTACCGCCCAGCGGCTGCTGGGGGATCATCGAGAACGGACCGGTCGAGCGCGCGTGGATCTTGTCGTCGACCAGGTGCAGCAGCTTCAGGATGTAGATGTAGCCGACGGAGATGCGGCCGGGGATCGGCTCGCCGCTGCGCCCGTCGAACAGGTTCGCCTTGCCGTCCGGTCCGACGAGCTTGAGCCCGTCGTCGGTCGTCCGGGTCGAGTCCAGGACGAGCGACAGCTCCTCCTCGCGAGCACCGTCGAACACCGGCGTCGCGACCTTGGTGCCGCGCGGGACGCTGCGGACCTGCTCCGGCAGCCGCGCCGCACGCGGGTCGCTCGGGTCGACCTCCCAGCCGCGGGCCGCAGCCCACCCCAGGTGCGTCTCCAGGATCTGGCCGATGTTCATCCGACCGGGCACGCCCAGCGGGTTGAGCACCACGTCGACCGGCGTGCCGTCCTCCAGGAACGGCATGTCCTCCGGCGGCAGGATCTTGGCGATGACGCCCTTGTTGCCGTGCCGGCCGGCGAGCTTGTCGCCCTCGGTGATCTTGCGCTTCTGCGCGATGTAGACGCGCACGAGGCGGTTCACGCCCGGCGGGAGCTCGTCGCCCTCGTCGATGTCGAAGACACGGACGCCGATGACCTTGCCGGACTCGCCGTGGGGAACCTTCAGCGAGGTGTCGCGGACCTCACGGGCCTTCTCGCCGAAGATCGCGCGCAGGAGCCGCTCCTCCGGGGTGAGCTCGGTCTCGCCCTTGGGCGTGACCTTGCCGACCAGGATGTCTCCGGTGACGACGTCGGCGCCGATGCGGATGATGCCGCGCTCGTCGAGGTCGGCGAGGACCTCCTCCGACACGTTGGGGATGTCCCGGGTGATCTCCTCGGGCCCGAGCTTGGTGTCACGGGCGTCGACCTCGTGCTCCTCGATGTGGATCGAGGACAGGACGTCGTCCTGGACGAGCCGCTGGTTGAGGATGATCGCGTCCTCGTAGTTGTGGCCCTCCCAGGACATGAACGCGACGAGGAGGTTGCGGCCCAGTGCCATCTCGCCGAGCTCGGTCGAGGGGCCGTCGGCCAGCACCTGGCCAGCCTCGACACGCTCTCCCTCGCTGACGATCGGCTTCTGGTTGAAGCACGTCCCCTGGTTCGACCGGCTGAACTTCTCCAGCCGGTAGGTGTCGTACCCGCCCTCGTCGTTGGCGACGGTGACGGCGTCAGCCGAGACCTCGGCCACGACGCCGGCCTTCGCGGTCTTGACGACGTCACCCGCGTCGTACGCGGCGCGAAGCTCCATGCCGGTGCCCACGAGCGGGGCCTCGGCGCGCAGGAGCGGCACGGCCTGGCGCTGCATGTTCGAGCCCATCAGGGCTCGGTTCGCATCGTCGTGCACGAGGAACGGGATCATCGACGTCGCCACGGACCAGACCTGCCGGGCCGAGACGTCCATGTAGTCGACCTCGTCGGGGGTGACGTAGTCGATCTCCCCGTCCTTGCGGCGCACGAGAACGCGGTCCTCGGTCATCTGCCCGTTGGCCGCGAGGGGGGTGTTGGCCTGCGCGATGATGTGCAGGTCCTCCTCGTCGGCGGTCAGGTAGTCGACCTCGTCGCTGACCTTGCCCTTGGTGACCTTGCGGTACGGCGTCTCGACGAAGCCGAACGCGTTGATCCGACCGTAGGTGGCCAGCGAGCCCATCAGGCCGATGTTCGGGCCTTCCGGCGTCTCGATCGGGCACATGCGGCCGTAGTGCGAGGGGTGGACGTCGCGGACCTCGAAGCCGGCCCGCTCACGGGACAGACCACCGGGGCCGAGCGCGGACAGGCGGCGCTTGTGGGTCAGACCCGACAGCGGGTTGGTCTGGTCCATGAACTGCGACAGCTGCGAGGTGCCGAAGAACTCCTTGATCGACGCCACCACGGGGCGGATGTTGATCAGGGTCTGCGGCGTGATCGCCTCGACGTCCTGCGTCGTCATCCGCTCGCGGACGACGCGCTCCATGCGGGACAGGCCGGTGCGGATCTGGTTCTGGATCAGCTCACCGACCGTCCGCAGGCGACGGTTGCCGAAGTGGTCGATGTCGTCGGTCTCGACCTGGACCTCGCCGCGCGGGCTGTCCATGGTGGCGAGGCCGGCGTGCAGGCGCACCAGGTACTCGATGGTCGCGACGATGTCCTCGTTGGTCAGCGTCGAGGCGTCCAGCGGCAGGTCCAGGCCCAGCTTCTTGTTCACCTTGTAGCGGCCGACCTTCGCCAGGTCGTAGCGCTTGGGGTTGAAGTAGAAGTTGAAGAGCAGGTTGCGCGCGTTCTCCACCGTCGGCGGCTCGCCCGGGCGCAGCTTGCGGTAGATGTCGAGCAGCGCGTCCTCCTCGCTGCCGATCGGGTCCTTCTCCAGCGTGGCCATGAACGTCTCGTACTGGCCGAACCGCTCGACGATCTGGTCGCGGGTCATCCCGAGCGCCTTCAGCAGCACGGTGACCGGCTGCTTGCGCTTGCGGTCGACGCGGACCGCGACGAGGTCCTTCTTGTCGATCTCGAACTCCAGCCACGCACCGCGGCTGGGGATGATCTTGGCGACGAAGACGTCCTTGTCGGTGGCCTTGTCGACCGAACGCTCGAAGTAGGCGCCCGGCGAACGGACCAGCTGCGACACCACGACGCGCTCGGTGCCGTTGATGATGAACGTGCCCTTGTCGGTCATGAGCGGGAAGTCGCCCATGAAGACCGTCTGTGACTTGATCTCGCCGGTCTCGTTGTTCATGAACTCCGCGGTCACGAACAGCGGCGCGGAGTAGGTGAAGTCCTTCTCGCGGCACTGGTCGACCGTGTACTTCGGGGGCTCGAAGCGGTGGTCGCGGAAGGACAGCGACATCGACGAGGAGAGGTCCTCGATCGGGCTGATCTCCTCGAAGATCTCGGTCAGGCCGGACACCTGCGGGATCTCAGTGTTCCCCGCCTCGACCTGGGCCGCGACCCGGGCCTTCCAGTCGTCCCCGCCCAGCAGCCAGTCGAAGCTGGCCGTCTGCAGGGCGAGCAGATCCGGAACCGCCAGCGGCTCGCGGATCTTGGCGAAGGACACCCGGGTCAGGCCGGGCGAGAGGGGCGTTACGTCAGAACGCGAGCGGGCCAAGATCAGTCCTTCCACGGAACGTGTCTGCGACGTGCACGCGAACCCGCCCAGCGTCAACCGGGCCTGTCAAACCCCGGGCAGGGGCGTAGCCAGGCCTTGGTTGGTTAGTTGGAGGGCAGCGCAAAGCGGCAGTCTACCCATTGGGCACACCGCTGTCCACCCCGGGGTCGATCCGCTCGTCATCGGCTCCGGCCGGCACCGCGGCGGCGACAGCGATGCTGCGCCGGGCGCCGGGGGGCGGAACCCTCGTCGAGCGGGCGATGGGCCCGAAGACGGAACGATGGTGACCACTGAACCCCCCGGCGTCAAGCCGACGGGCCCGTTTGTGGAGGCCCTGTGACCGTTCCGTAACACGGAGGCCCCGTCCGGGGCTAGTTGCATGATGCATGCATTCATGTAAGGTGCATGCATGCAGCAAGCAACTGAGCTGGTCGCGGCCGCTCGCAAGAATCGGCGTGCCCTGATCGAGGCCGACCACGACGCGCTCCTCGCCGAGCTCGCCGCGTCCCCGGCGACGGCATCGCTCCTGACCGCGCTGGTCGACCTGATGCGCGACGCCCGACGGCGCGGCGCGACGCAGTCCGGCGGCGGCCAGCTGCTGGTCGTCCTCGCCAAGGACGGACCTCGCTGCGGCGCGGACCTCGCGAGCGCGCTCCACCTGGACCAGTCCACGGTGAGCCGGCAGATCAGCGCGCTCGAGGCCGAGGGCCTGGTCCGGCGTCGCGCGAGCGCCCGCGACCGACGCGTGCACGAGCTGGAGCTCACCGACGACGGACGCCGCGTCGCGCGCGAGGAGATCCAACGCCGCGTCCGCCTCCTGGTAGCCGGCGTCGCCGGCTGGGCCGAGGAGGACATCGACACCCTGTCCCGCCTGCTGGCGCGCTTCGTCGCCGGCCTTCGATCCGCTGAGGAAGGACCACGCAGTGAGTGACCACACGTCGACGCGGGCGGAGATGCCCGACGGCATCGACGAGCCCGACCCCAGCACGACGCCCGACCCCGAAGCGACCCTGATCGCCGAGGGCGCCCCCGACCACGAGGTCGACGTCCTCGACCGCCGCGAGGTCCAGGGACCCCTGATGCCCGAGCAGCGTCGCGATCGCAC
>JAFIHP010000275.1 GCA_017849335.1 Actinomycetales bacterium
ACGTCCCCACGACCAGCTGATGATCTGCAGGGCCAGCAGGGCCACGATCAGGGCGATCAGGCTCCGACGCAGCCACTTCGGGTCGAGTGCCACCATGATCGGGGCCGGGCGTTCCTCGACGGCTGGCTCGACGGGGGGCTCGACGGGGGGAGCGGGCTCCTCTTCCGGCACTGCGTTCCCCGCCGCGGGCTCGGTCATGCGAGAGAATCTAGCGGTGCCGGTCTATCGCGACGAAGCAATCGTTCTGCGCGCCCAGAAGCTGGGCGAGGCGGATCGCATCGTCACGCTCCTCACCCATCGACACGGTCGCGTGCGCGCGGTCGCCCGCGGAGTGCGCAAGACGAGCAGCCGGATCGGTGCCCGCCTCGAGCCGTTCGGGCACGTCGACGTGCAGCTGTACGAGGGTCGCGCACTCGACAGCATCAACCAGGTGGAGTCGATCGCGTCGTACGGGGCGACGCTCGCGCGCGACTACCCGCGGTGGACCGCCGGGATGGCGATGCTGGAGACGGCCGAGCGGCTCACGCCGGAGGAGCGCGAGCCGACGATCCCCCAGTTCGCCCTCCTCGTCGCCGGGCTGCGGTCCCTGGCGGCCGGTGAGCACGACGCCGGGCTCACGCTCGACTCCTACCTGCTGCGCTCGGTGGCCATCGCCGGCTGGTCGCCGTCGTTCGAGGACTGCGCCCGATGCGGGGAGCCCGGTCCGCACCGGGCCGTGTCCCTGGCCAGCGGCGGCGTGGTCTGCGGGAGCTGCCGCCCACCGGGCTCGGCGATCGCCTCGGCGCCGACGGTGGCCCTGCTCGGTGCGCTGCTCAGCGGGGACTGGGCGAGAGCCGACATCAGCGAGGCGCGCGAGCGGCGTGAGGCCAGCGGGCTGGTCGCCGCGTACGTGCACTGGCACCTGGAGCGCAACCTGCGGTCGCTGCCGCTGGTCGACCGGACCGGTGCCTGACGCGATGCGAGGATGACCCGGTGGCCCGCCGAACGAACCGACCGGACCCGCGCCCGCCGGCTCCCCATCCGACCGGTGCCCGCCCTCCCGACCTCCCGCCGACCCTCGTGCCGCGCCACGTCGCGCTCGTCATGGACGGCAACGGACGCTGGGCCAAGGAGCGCGGCCTGCCGCGGACGGCGGGGCACGAGGCCGGCGAGGCCGCGCTGTTCGACTGCGTCGAGGGAGCCCTCGAGCTCGGCATCGGCTGGCTGAGCGCCTACGCGTTCTCCACGGAGAACTGGCGTCGGTCTCCCGACGAGGTCCGGTTCCTCATGGGGTTCAACCGCGACGTCATCCGGCGCCGACGCGACGAGATGAACGCCCTGGGCGTGCGCGTGCGCTGGGCCGGGCGGAGGCCGAAGCTGTGGCGAAGCGTGATCCGCGAGCTGGAGGAGGCGGAGGCCCTGACGTCGGCCAACACGAAGCTGACGTTGACCATGTGCGTCAACTACGGCGGACGTGCGGAGCTCGCCGACGCCGCAGCCGCGATCGCCCGCGACGCGCGAGCCGGGCTGCTGGACCCGGACCGGATCGACGAGCGGACGATCCAGCGCTACCTGGACGAGCCGGACATGCCCGACGTCGACCTGTTCGTACGGTCCTCGGGTGAGCAGCGCACCAGCAACTTCCTGCTGTGGCAGTCGGCGTACGCGGAGATGGTGTTCCTCGACACCCTGTGGCCGGACTTCGACCGCCGGCACCTGTGGCACGCGTGCGAGGTCTATGCCTCCCGCGACCGCCGGTACGGCGGCGCGGTGCCGAACCCGCCGCCGTCCTAACGCCGAGGCGGAGCGGCACCCCGCCGACGCGCCTCCAATGGTTGCTAAAACCGGACATTCCGCCCGTTTAGCGACCATTGAGGGCGCCTCGCGGGTGGAGTCAGAAGCGGCCCATGAACTTGAGCACGGCGACGGCGACGAGGGCCAGCACGACGAACACGCGCAACAGGCGGGCGCTGCCGCCGATCGCCGGCCAGCTGAGCGCGGTCAGCCAGCCGAGGAACGCCGCGACCAGGAGCAGCAGGACGCCGCCGATCCACCGGGCGGGTCCGGCCAGGATCAGGCCGGCGAACAGCAGGATCGCCGGGCCGACGACCACGATCCATCGCGGCAGGGCGTGCATCCGGCGCAGCACCGGGGCGCTTCGCCGCTCGAAGGCGGCTCGGGCGGGTGACTGGGACGCTGCCCTGCCCTCCGGTGCGCGCCTCCCGGACGCGCCACGGGCGGGCGGGGGCGGCGGTCCGCCCGGACCACGGACTCCGCGGGGCAGGCGGTCGTTCGGCCGACCGCCGTCGGTGGGCTTGCTGGCCATGCGGACTCCGGATCGAGTGGGTGCCTAGGGTGACCAAGGTGACCCAGCCTACGGCCGTCCCCGCGCCGACTCCGGCCCTCCTCGTCGTCAGCCGCTTCCGCGTGCCGGACGGCCAGCGCGCGTCCTTCGACGCACACGCGCGTACGGCGCTCTCCGTGCTCGTCGCGCAACCGGGCTGCGTGGCCGCGGGGCTGGGCCAGTCGACCGACGAGCCTGACCTCCTCGTGCTCCGGACCGAGTGGACCGGTGTCGGCGCCTACCGCCGGGCGCTGTCGGCGTACGACGTCAAGGTCGGGGCTGTCCCGTTGCTGTCTTTGGCCATCGACGAGCCGTCGGCGTACGAGGTCGTCGTCGCCGCCGGAGCCGACGGCCTGGTGGAGTTCGACTCGGGGCTCGCCGCGGACGCACAGGTGGTTCGACTGGGGGCGGCGGCGGCCGGTGCGGTCGCGTCGGTGACCACGGACCGCGACCGGTGAGCGACTTCACGAACCTGCGCGACGCGGGCGCCCGGCTCGCGCCGCTGCTCGCCGACGCGCTGGCCGACCTCCCGGATCCGGTGCTCCTGCCGGTGCTGCCGAACGGGGTGCCGGTGGTCCTCGGCGTGCTGGACGCCTGGCCGGCCGAGGTGCGCGCACTTCCGGCGACGCGAGGAGACGACGGCGTCACTGTCAGCCCCGATGCCGATCTGGCCGGTCGCCATGTCGTCGTCCTGGACGACGGCGTCGAGACAGGGACGGTCGCGCGGTCGGCGGCTCGCGCGCTGCGGGACGTCGGTGTCGCGTCGGCGACACTCGCGGTGCCGGTCTGCCCACGCGAGGCCCTGGCCGACCTCGCGTTGCGCTACGACCGCGTCGTGGCCGTCGCGCGGCCGCTGGTCCGTCGGGATCTCGCGTGGCACTACGACGCCTTCGACACCGTCGACGAGCAGACCGCGCTGCGACTGCTCGCTGCGCGGCTCCCGTAGGATCGCCGGGCCGCCGGCACCCAGCCGGCCGGTTCCGCGCGAGGCGCGCGACAACTGGAGGAACGAGCGACCGTGGCCGCTGATCGAGTCGATGCCGTCGTCAACCTGTCCAAGCGTCGGGGGTTCGTGTTCCCCTCGTCGGAGATCTACGGCGGCACGCGGTCGGCCTGGGACTACGGCCCGCTCGGCGTCGAGCTCAAGGAGAACGTCCGCCGTCAGTGGTGGCAGGCCGTCGTCCGCGGCCGCGACGACGTGGTCGGCCTGGACTCCTCGGTGATCCTGGCGCCGCAGGTCTGGGAGGCGTCCGGGCACGTCAACGCCTTCGTCGACCCGCTGACCGAGTGCAAGAAGTGCCACAAGCGGTACCGCGCGGACCAGCTCCTCGAGGCGTACGCCGAGAAGCACGGGAACGAGCCGGCGAACGGCCTGGCCGACATCGTGTGCGTGAACTGCGGCAACACCGGTGAGTTCACCGAGCCCCGTGACTTCAACGGCATGCTCCGTACGAGCATCGGCCCGGTCGAGGACGCCGGGTCGGTGCACTACTTGCGTCCCGAGACGGCGCAGGGCATCTTCGTCAACTACCTCAACGTGATGAACTCCGCCCGCAAGAAGCCGCCGTTCGGCATCGGCCAGACGGGCAAGAGCTTCCGCAACGAGATCACGCCGGGCAACTTCATCTTCCGCACGCGCGAGTTCGAGCAGATGGAGATGGAGTTCTTCGTCGCGCCGGGCACGGACGAGGAGTGGCACGAGTACTGGCTCCAGCAGCGCTGGGACTGGTACGTCGACCTCGGTCTCGACCCGGAGAACATGCGCTTCTTCGAGCACCCGAAGGAGAAGCTGAGCCACTACTCCAAGCGAACGGTCGACATCGAGTACCGGTTCCGCTTCGCCGGATCGGAGTGGGCCGAGCTCGAGGGCATCGCGAACCGGACCGACTTCGACCTCAAGACGCACAGCGAGCACTCGGGCACGGACCTGTCGTACTTCGACCAGGAGTCCGGCGAGCGCTGGACGCCGTACGTCATCGAGCCGGCCGCCGGGCTCACCCGCGCGGTCCTCGCGTTCCTCCTCGACGCGTACGACGAGGACGAGGCGCCCAACGCGAAGGGCGGTGTCGACAAGCGGACGGTGCTTCGGTTCGACCCGCGCCTAGCCCCGGTCAAGGCTGCCGTGCTTCCGCTGTCGCGTCACGAGAACCTGACGCCGAAGGCCAAGGAGCTGGCGGCGACGCTCCGTCGGCACTGGAACATCGAGTTCGACGACGCCGGGGCGATCGGACGCCGGTACCGCCGTCAGGACGAGATCGGCACGCCGTTCTGCGTGACCGTCGACTTCGACTCCCTCGACGACGATGCGGTCACGGTGCGCGAGCGCGACACCATGGCGCAGGAGCGACTGCCCATCACCGCGCTCGTGCCGTGGCTCGCGGAGCGCCTGCCGGCGTTCTAGTCGACGACCAGCGCGGGCGACGTCACTGCGGGGCCAGGCGGCGACGGCGGCTCGTCAGACGAGCCACACGCGTGGTGCGCCGCACCGTCGTCCGCCTGGCCTGCCGCGTCGGGTGGTACGCGACGAAGTCAGTATTGCATTGGCGTGCAACGGTTCCTGACATTGCGACCCTTTCACGCTTACGTGAAAAAGTCAGTCGTGCATTACGTCCGTCGTACGGAGTGGTCTCCGCTATGATCCGTGAGTGAACCCGAACGCGATACGTCGCCGGGGCCCCGTCAACGACGCGCCGGTCCGGGAGGCGGCCTGTCGCGTTCTGGTCGAACAGGGCTGGGGGCGCTTCACCATCGCCCGGGTGGCCGCCGAGCTCGGTCGCTCGGCGCGCACGGTGACCGAGCGCGCCGGCAGCCCGGTGGAGCTCGCGGCCCAGCTGGCGACGTCGGTCGCGGCGGTGGAGCTCCTGGACCGATGCACCGACCTCGTCGGAGCGTGGCTGCTGAGCCGTGACGTGGGCGACCCGGCGCCGCTCGTGCGCGCCCTCCGGCGCACGGCGCGCTGGCAGGGCAGCGAGGGCGCTCGGGTGCTCGCGGAGCTGGTCGTCGTCGCGCACTTCGTCGACGAGGTCGGGCAGGCCCTGGCCGAGTCGACGCGCTCCCCGCTCCGCGCCATGCACGCCCTGCCGGGCGGCGACGGCGCGGTGCCGTCCCTCATCGCGATGTCCGTGGGACTCGCCATGTCGGCGCGGGCGCCGCGAGCCGGCCTGCTGCTCGACGTCGGAGCGTTCGACAGCTACGCCTCCGCCTGCGTGACCGGCGACCGGTCGGTCCCGCTTCCGTTCGCCCCGGCCGACCACATGGACCGCGTCCCCACTCTCGATGCGGATCCGGTGATCAACGCGCTCCTGAACCAGATGCTGTCGTCCGTGGGACGTCGGGGCTACGACGGCACGCGGATCAAGGACGTCGCGGCGGAGGTCGGGGTCAGCGAAGGCTTCGTGTTCAGCCGCTACCCCACGAAGGCCGACCTTCTCGCAGCGGCGCTGGCCCACCACGACGAGGCCGGCTTCGCCCTCAACGAGGCGTACGTGCGCGGCCTCGAGGCGGACCACGGGCGAGGCGTCGCGAACGCCGTGATGCTGCGCGAGTCGCTGCGCCCGGGCCGAGAGGTCGGGCGAGCGCGCGTGCTGGAGTTCGCACGGATGTCGTGGCACGACGCCGCGGGCGCGGACGCGGCACGGACGGCGGCCGACCAGCTCCGCGCGGACCTCCTGGCCGAGCCCGGCTGGGCCGCGTACGAGACCGAGGCCGAGTTCCATCTCGAGATCGCGCAGTTCGTCGGGGTCCTCACCTTGCCCCTGCTCCTCGAGAACGCCGTCGACATCCCGTTCGGCGACGTGACGGTCCCGTGGGACCGCGTCCGGCGCGAGCGCAGCTGATATGTAGTTCCGTTTGTCAAGCGGGCATGGCGAAGCGGCCCCGTCGTGGATCGGCGGGGCCGCTTCGTTTTCCGTCTCGCGATCGGGCTTGGCGGGCGTGTCTTGCGACGCGCGGTCAGGCTGATATTCGCGGG
>JAFIHP010000276.1 GCA_017849335.1 Actinomycetales bacterium
CGCCGCGCAGACCCGGCTCCTCGCCGCGTACGACCCGGCCGAGCCGGCGCCGGCCGGGTTCTCGCGGTCCGAGGGCGCCCCGGAGGAGATGTTCCCGCTGCCGGTCGACCTCGGCGGGCTGCTGCGGCGGCGGGCGATCGCCGGGCTGTCCGCGTCGACACGGGTCGAGTCGTCGATCGTGGTGCGCGACCGGTTCTTCGGCCACTACGACGCCGCGGACCGCCGCGCGATGCGCAGCGAGTACGGCGCCCACCTGGCCGACAGCGACTACGTGCTGTGCGTCCGCGGCTACGGCAACTACTCGATCCGGCTGTTCGAGACGCTGGCGATGGGCCGGGTCCCGGTCGTGCTCGAGTCCGAGCTCGTGCTGCCGTGCGCCGACGTCGTGGACTGGGACGCCATCGCCGTGCGCGTGCCGCTGGCCGACATCGACCGGATCGACGCCGCCGTGGCCGCGGCGCACGCCGACGGGCCGGAGGCGTTCGAGGACCGGCAGCGCGCGGCGCGGCAGGCGTGGCTGCGGTGGCTGTGCGTGGACGGCTTCGCCCGTTACGTTGCCGACGTGATCGTGAGGGCCGACCGTGGCTGAGCCCGTGGTCGACGTCGTCATCCCCGTGCGCGACGGGTCGGACCTCGTGCTCGACGCCGTCTCGAGCGTCCGGGCGCAGGGCCCGGTCGTCGCCGGCCTCGTCGCCGTGGACAACGGCTCGGTCGACGACACCGCGGCCGTCCTCGCCGCAGCCGGCGTCCGGGTGCTGAGCGAGGAGACCCCCGGCGCCGGAGCCGCCCGGCGGCTCGGGCTCGCCCACACGAGCGCCCCCTACGTGATGTTCCTGGACCACGACGACGTCCTCGGCGACGGCGTGCTGGCGGAGCTGGCCGGCGTCCTCGACCGCACCGGTGCGGACGTCGCCTACGGCCAGGCCGTCAACGAGACGCTGCCCGGCTTCGACGGGACCGCGGCCGTGCGGCACCTGGGGGCCGCTCACGCCGCGCCGATCTCCTCCGCGGTCCTCGTCGACCGCCGCGCCTTCGACCGCTACGGGCCGATGGAGGACGACAACTTCAGCTGGGGCCGGTGGTTCCTCGCCGCCGGTCGCGCGGGTGCGCGGGTCGAGTCCCTCGACCTGGTCGTGTGCCGACGGCGGATCCACGGGGCGAACGTCTCCCTGCAGCCCGGCAGCCAGGCCGCGCTGTTCGCGATGATCCGCGAGCACCGGCGGGCGAGCGACGCGTGACGAGCGCCGCCCACCGGGCGCTGCTGCGGACCTGCCTCGCGGCCGACGACGAGGTCGAGTCCTGGCTGCGCGCGTGGGAGGGTCTCGTCGACCTGGACGACGTCGACGGCCCGACGTTCGAGCTGCTGCCGTACCTGCATACGAGACTGGTCGGCGCGGGAGTCCCGGCTCGGGACGCCGGTCGCATCAAGGGGATCTACGCCCGGGCGTGGTACCTGGACCGGCGCGAGCAGCCGGCGCGTCGATCCCACGGCGCGGTCCTGGTGCGCGGACTCGCGATGCGCTCCCTCGCCTACGGCGGACAGTCGGTCCGATCGGCAGCCGACACCGCCGTCCTCGGCGCGGACTGGTCCTTCGCCGACGCGTGCGCCGACCCGGCCGTCGTGTCCCGGGCGATCCGGTCCGCCCGTCAGCGTCCGGATGAGGGCTTCGCGACGCCGGACCCCGCCTACCACCTGCTCGACGCCCTCCTGCGGGGGTCGGGTTGGCATCCCGACCCCTCTCTGGTCCCGCTGCTCGACGCGGGCCTGCTGGCGTCGCTGCTCGACGGGCCGCAGTGGGACCTGGTCGTGGACGAGGTCCGGCGGTGCCGCTGGCGTGCGTTCGTGGAGCCGCGCCTGCGGCTGCTTGCGTCGGTCGGCGCGCCGGTGCCCCCGCCGGTGGCCGCGGCGATCGCGCAGCAACCGGCGGGCCTGGCTGCGCGCCTGGTGGCGACGGGAGCGCGGGGGCCGGGCTGGCAGCGGCGGGCGTTACGCGGGGCCTACGGGCTCTACCTCGCCGATCCTGGGCGCGCGCACGGCGCTCGAGCGGCCGTCGACTACCCGGTCCGCAACGCCCGGCTGGGCCTCGCCTCGTTGCGGCGCCGACGGAGCGCGCGCAGCACGAGCCCATAACGGCGCGGCGGCCGGCTCAGCCGCCGAGCGCCTCGCGCATCGGGATGAGCTTGGCGTTGGACTCCGCGACCTCGTCGGCCGGCTCGGACCCGGCGACGATGCCGCACCCGGCGAACGCGCGCACCTGGTCGTCCTCGACCCGGGCGCACCGCAGCGCGATCCCGAACTCGCCGTCGCCGTGCCGGTCGAACCAGCCCACCGGACCGGCGTAGCGGCCGCGGTCCATCTGCTCGAGCTCGGCGATGAGGGCGAACGCGCGCTCGGTCGGGGTGCCGCACACGGCCGCGGTCGGATGGAGCGACGCCGCGAGGGCGAGGACCGTGGCCGAGTCCGCCAGGCGTCCGGTGACGTCGGTGGCCAGGTGCTGCACGTTCGCGAGCTCCAGCACGTGCGGACGGCTCGGGACGTCGAGGTCGGTGCAGTGCGCCGCGAGGGCACGCGCCACCGAGCGGACCGCGTACTCGTGCTCCTCGGTGTCCTTGTCGCTGGCGAGCAGCGCTCGGGCCAGCCCCGCGTCGGTCTGGTCGTCGCCCCGACGGCGGACGGTGCCGGCGAGCACGCGGCTGGTCACCAGGTCCCCGGTCCGCCGGACGAGGAGCTCCGGGGTCGCGCCCACCAGGCCGTCGACGCTGAAGGTCCAGCACGACGGGTACGCCGCGGCCAGTCGCACCAAGAGATGACGGACGTCGACGGGGCCGTCAGCCGTCGCCACGACGTCTCGTGCCAGCACGACCTTGTCGAGCTCGCCGGCCTTGATGCGACGCACCGCCTCACCGACGGCGCCGGCCCACTCGTCGGCCGAGAGGCTTCCGTCGGACCACGTGACCGTCCCGGGTGCCGTCGGCACCGACACCGGCGGGAGCGTGGTCCGCACGCCGGGAAGCTCGCGCTCGGGACCGACGACGGTGAGCCAGGCCTGTCCGCCGCGTCGGCCGACGACCACCTTCGGGACGACGACGACGGACGGACCGCGCGCCGGGTCGAACGCGAACGACCCGAAGGCGACCGGACCCGTCCCGGCGACGGTGACGGTGTCGTCGACGTCGAATCGCGCGCACATCGTCGTCCACCACCGCTGCGCCCGGCTGAACCGCTCGTCACCGCGCACCTCGAGTCGAGCGGCGGTGCCCCAGCCGATGAGCCCGTCCCCGTCGCGGACCCAGGCCAGCGGACCGTCCTGCGGCAGGCGCTCGAGGAGATCGACCGGGTCGGCGATGGGCCGGGTGATGACGCGAAGACGCTCCGCCGCGTCACCGGGAGCGGGCGTGGCGGTCGCAGACACGCGGGTCAGCGTAGGTGAGCGGATGCGCCGATGCCGACTCGCGTCGCGGGTGGCAGGATCGCGTCGTGGCCCGCGCCGACCTCGACAAGGACCCCGCCGACGTCGCGGCGATGTTCGACGACGTCGCCGAGCGCTACGACCTCACCAACGACGTCCTCGCCCTGGGCCAGACCCGTCGCTGGCGGCGGCTCGTGGTCGAGGCCGTCGACCCTCGACCGGGAGACCGCGTTCTCGACCTCGCGGCCGGGACCGGCACCTCGAGTGCCGCGATCGCCCGGACCGGCGCGTACGTGGTGCCGGCGGACTTCTCGCTCGGGATGCTCCGCGTCGGCAAGCGACGCCAGCCGGACCTGCCCTTCGTCGCCGGAGACGGGTTGCATCTTCCCTTCGCGGACGGGGTGTTCGACGCCGCCACGATCTCGTTCGGCCTGCGCAACCTCGCCGACCGGTGCGCGGGACTGCGGGAGCTGGCGCGCGTGGTCCGCCCGGGGGGCCGGCTCGTGGTGTGCGAGTTCTCACACCCGACGTGGTCCCCGTTCCGCACGGTCTACAGCGAGTACCTCATGCGGGCCCTGCCGGCCGTGGCCCGACGCACCTCGTCGAACCCGGAGGCGTACGTGTACCTCGCGGAGTCGATCCGGGCCTGGCCCGACCAGCGAGCGCTGGCCGCCGACATCGCCGCGAGCGGCTGGTCGCGGGTCCAGTGGCGCGACCTGACCGGGGGGATCGTGGCCCTGCACCGAGCCCGGCGTGCGGCGTGATGCGGCCAGCACCCGGCCCCGTTTTTGACCGGTGGCTCGCGCACTATGCTTTCTGCGGTCGTGAAGCCATTCACGAATGCGCAAACCGTGAGGAGCTCTGGGTTTGAACGTCTACACCCCGATCCTCGTCCTCGGCCTCATCGCCTTCGCGTTCGCCGTCTTCTCCGTGACGGCGGCGTCGATCACCGGACCGAAGCGGTACAACCGGGCCAAGTACGACGCGTACGAGTGCGGCATCGAGCCGACGCCCCAGCCGATCGGAGGCGGGCGTTTCCCGGTCAAGTACTACCTGACCGCGATGCTGTTCATCGTCTTCGACATCGAGATCGTCTTCCTGTACCCGTGGGCGGTCGCGTTCGACCAGCTGGGCACCTTCGGCGTCGTCGAGATGTTCTTGTTCATCATCACCGTCCTGGTCGTCTACGCCTACGTCTGGCGTCGCCGCGGCCTCGAGTGGGAGTGATCGCGCATGGGGCTTGAGGAGCAGCTGCCGTCGGGGATCGCCCTGACGACGGTCGAGAAGGTCGCCGGCTACGTGCGCAAGGGCTCGTTGTGGCCCGCGACGTTCGGCCTGGCGTGCTGCGCCATCGAGATGATGGCGGCGGGCGGGCCGCGGTACGACCTGGCCCGGTTCGGCATGGAGGTGTTCCGCGCCTCACCGCGGCAGGCCGACCTGATGATCGTCGCCGGCCGCGTGAGCCAGAAGATGGCTCCCGTCCTGCGGCAGATCTACGACCAGATGCCCGGCCCGAAGTGGGTCATCGCCATGGGGGTCTGCGCCTCCAGCGGCGGCATGTTCAACAACTACGCGATCGTGCAGGGCGTCGACCACGTCGTGCCCGTCGACATCTACCTGCCCGGCTGCCCGCCGCGGCCGGAGATGCTGATGGACGCGATCTTGAAGCTGCACCAGCAGATCCAGGACACCAAGCTCGGCGCCCAGCGTCGGGCCGAGGTGACCGAGCTCGAGGCCGCGGCGCTCGTGGCTCCGGCGACGATCGAGATGAAGGGCCTCATGCGATGACGGACGCGTCCGTACCGGCCGTGCCGGACGACGAGGTCGCCGTGGTGCCGGAGGGCGTCCAGGCGCTCGACGTCATCGGCGTGCGGACCGGCGCGTTCGGCGTCACCGGCAGCGGTGACACCAGCGGCTTCGGCGGCCTGGTGGAGCCGATCGTCCTGCCGGCGCCGTCGCTGCCCCCGTTCGGCGGGTGGTTCGACGAGCTGCACGAGGAGCTCGTCCTTTCGCTGGAGGCGCGCGACCTGCCGGCCAGCGACGCCATCGAGAAGGTCGTGGTCTACCGCGACGAGATCACGTACTTCGTGCCCCGCGAGCACCTGGTGGCGTTCGTCACCGCACTCCGTGACGAGCCGGGCCTGCGGTTCGAGATCTGCCTGGGCGTCAACGGCGTGCACTACCCGGACGAGACCGGCCGCGAGCTCCACGCCGTCTACCCGTTCTTGTCCATCACCCACAACCGCCGGGTGCGGGTCGAGGTGGCGGTGCCGGACGGCGACGCGCTGATCCCGTCGATCGTCGCCGTGTACCCGGCGAACGACTGGCACGAGCGCGAGACCTGGGACTTCTTCGGCATCGAGTTCGTCGGGCACCCGTCGTTGACGCGGATCATGATGCCCGACGACTGGCCGGGGCACCCCCAGCGCAAGGACTACCCGCTCGGTGGCATCCCCGTCGAGTACAAGGGCGCCACCGTCCCGCCCCCGGACCAGCGGAGGTCGTACAACTGATGTCGACCGACAACGTCACCTACGCATCGGCGGCTTCCGCCGACGACGACGCCGCCGAGGCGCCGTCGTACGAGACCACCGAGGGCCGGGTCTACACCGTCTCGGGCGGCGACTGGGACACGATCAGCGGCGCCCCCGACGGCGAGCGCGACCGCATCGTCGTCAACATGGGTCCGCAGCACCCGTCCACGCACGGCGTCCTGCGGCTGATCCTCGAGATCGACGGCGAGACGGTCACCGAGGCGCGGGCCGGCATCGGCTACCTGCACACGGGCATCGAGAAGAACATGGAGTTCCGGTCGTTCACCCAGGGCGTCACCTTCGTGACGCGGATGGACTACCTGACCCCGATGTTCAACGAGGCGGCGTACTGCCTGGCCGTCGAGAAGGCGCTGGGCATCACCGAGCAGGTCCCCGAGCGGGCCAGCGTCATCCGCGTGATGATGATGGAGCTGAACCGGATCTCGTCCCACCTGGTCGCGCTGGCTACCGGGGGCATGGAGCTCGGCGCCCTCACGGCGATGGAGTTCGGATTCCGCGAGCGGGAGCTCGTGCTCGACATCTTCGAGATGGTGTCCGGTCTTCGGATGAACAGCGCCTACATCCGCCCGGGCGGCGTCGCCCAGGACCTGCCCGAGGACGGCGTCCAGCAGATCCGCGAGACGGTCCCGCTGCTTCGGCACCGGCTCAAGGACACCGCGGACCTGCTGGTCGACAACAGCATCTGGATGGGCCGGACCGCCGATGTCGGCTACCTGGACCTCACGGGATGCATGGCGCTGGGCATCACCGGGCCGGTGCTGCGGGCCACGGGACTGCCGCACGACCTGCGCAAGTCGCAGCCGTACTGCGGCTACGAGAACTACGAGTTCGAC
>JAFIHP010000277.1 GCA_017849335.1 Actinomycetales bacterium
ACAACGAGGACCGGGAGCACGACCGAGAGCGTCGTGGCGAGTCGCTCCACCCGCGGGCGAGCCGGTTCGCTGAGCCGGTCGCCGGGAAGGAACCGGCAGACGATCAGGTACGAGATCGCCCCGGCGGTGAACTCCGTCAGGATCCGGTAGGTCGACCCCCAGTGGTCGGTGTAGTACGGATCGGTCGTCGACAGCCCGTAGACGACCAGCGGCAGGAGCGCGGCCACCCACGCCACGCCGAGCAGGGGCGTCGACACGCGCCGGTGCAGGACCCACAGCAGCAGCACGAGCAGCGGGAAGATCAGGTAGGCCAGCCACTCCATCGACAACGACCACGCCACGAAGTTCCAGCCGCGCTGCGGCTCGGGGCCCCACTCCTGCACCAGCAGCAGGTTCTTGGCGAAGTCCAGGGGGTTGAGCCAGTCGCGGTCCAGCGCGTCGCCGGTCACCTTCGCCTGCGCCACCACGGCGGCCCCCGCGATGACGAGCATCACGACGTGCACGGGGTAGATGCGCGCCAGCCGCAGCCACCAGAAGTCGACCGCGCCGCGTCCGCGCAGCCGCGGACCGAGGCGGCGCAGGTACGTGTGGGTCAGGATGAATCCGGACAGGGCGAAGAAGAGGTCGACGCCGAGCCGTCCGACCCGCAGCACGTCGGACACGACCGGGACCAGCAGGTGCAGCTGCGCCAGGGGGCCCTGCAGGTGGTACAGCAGCACCCACGCGGCAGCCACGAACCGGATGCCGGTCAGCTGGCGGATGAAGACGTTCACGTGGTTCCCAGGGTGGGGGGCGAGTCCGGCCATCGTTCCACGGCCCCGCCCGCAGCCCTGGCTAGGCTCGCGGTGATGGACGCCGACCACCGTCTTCTGACGACACTGATGCTTGCTCGCGGGACCGTGGACCGGGCGGCGGTGCGGCGCGGCGATGCGGACTGGCTGGCCGCGCGTCGACGTGAGCCCGAGGCCTGGGTCCTGGACGTCTGCGACGGAGCGGCACGCCTCGTCGACGGCGAGCCGGCTCTCGCCCTGGTGGCCGGGGCGGACCTCGACCCCGACATCCCGTTGACCTTCCTCGGGACCGATGACCTCGGGGCGGCCTTCTTCGCCCGGCACCTGGCCGCGCGTGACGGTGCCGAAGCCGGAGACGAGCGTCCGGACGCCGGAACGTGGGTCGACCTGCGGCGTGCCGGGGCCGAGCTCGGCAGCCGCGACGCGGGGCTGATGGTGGCAGCGGTGGCGCTGGACAACTGGCACCGGGCGCACCCGCGCTGCCCGCGATGCGGCGAGCCGACCGCACCGTCGTCAGCCGGCTGGGCACGTCACTGTGCGGCCGACGGCAGCGAGCACTTCCCGCGCACCGACCCGGCGATCATCGTCCTGGTCCGCGACCGTGACGACCGCGCGCTGCTCGGCCGTCAGGGCCGATGGGCCCCGGGCTGGTTCTCGACGCTCGCCGGGTTCGTCGAGGCGGGCGAGTCCGCCGAGGCGGCACTGCGTCGCGAGGTCCGCGAGGAGGCCGGAGTCGTCGTCGGGGACGGACCGGACGACATCCGCTACCTGGGCAGCCAGCCCTGGCCGTTCCCCTGCTCGTTGATGCTGGGGTATCACGCCTGGGTGGACGACCCGTCCGTCGAGGTCGACGGGGACGAGATCGCCGAGGCCCGCTGGTTCAGCCGGTCCGAGCTCGCCGAGGCGTGCGCGGACGGCGAGGTCCGCCTGCCCCCGTCGATCTCGATCGCTCGTCGCCTCGTCGAGCGGTGGTACGGCGCCGAGCTGCCCGGTGACTGGTCCCGCGACCTGCGCTGAGCCCTAGGAGGCCGCCGGCGACGCGGTCGCCGCGCTGCCGTCACCGGTCGTCCAGCTGATGTTCCCGTCCGTGTCGGTCTGGGTGACCGTGATCGGGGTCGTCTGGCCCGAGTCGCTCTCCGCCTGGCAGGTGAACGTCTTGCCGGCACCGATGTCGACCTTGTCCGGGCAGGTGACCGTCCAGGTCCCGCCGACCTGGGTGCCCAGATCGGTCGCGATGCTGGTCCGGACCTTGTCCAGGTCGAGGGCCGAGATGTCGGAGGTCCACGAGACGTTTCCGTCCGCGTCCTTCTGCGTCACGGTGATCGTGCTCGTGGTCCCGTCGGCGTTGGTCGCGTCGCAGGTGAACGTCGAGCCCTGCTCGATCGCGATGTCCGACGGGCAGCTGACCGTCCAGCTTCCACCGGCCTGCGCAGCCATGCCGTCGGCGATCTGGCCCTGGATCGAGGACCCGTCCAGGCTCTTCGAGCAGCCCGCAAGCAGTCCTGCCGCGGCCAGCGCCACGAGCGGAACGATAAGTCGCTTCATGTCCCCTCCTCGGCGCCGGTCCTCCTCCGGGCCAGCGCCGTGCGCACCGTATCCGCCCTCGCCGCCCGTCGCGCGGGCAGGAGGCGGGCGGCCGCGGCGAGGAGGTGCGTCAGCTCAGCCCGAGGAGGGACTTGACCTGGCCGATCGACGGGTTCGTGACCGCGGCGCCGTCCGGGAAGACCACGGTCGGGACGGTCTGGTTGCCGCCGTTGACCGACTCGACGAAGGCCGCCGCCTCCGGGTCGGTCTCGATGTTGACCTCGGCATAGGCGATGCCCTCGCGGGTCATCTGCGCCTTGAGCCGCTGGCAGTACCCGCACCACGGGGTGCTGTACATCGTGACCTGCGAGACGGACATGCGAACCCTCCGGGCGAGACGATGCGTCGACGAATCATGTGTCGACGAATCATGCAACACCGAGGAGTCCGGAGAATTCCGCTCCTGTCGTTGGCCGGGCTACTGTCGGCGACTGCGCCGGTGCTCGAGCACGGCCGAGGGCGGAGGCACGGGTGTCGACGACGACATGGCCGTCGGTCTCCAGCACAGGGGACCCCGAAGCTCGTACGAGCGCGGGAGTCGTCCGCGGCCGGCGGTCCGGCGCCGTCAGCGCGTTCCTCGGGATCCCGTACGCCGAGCCGCCGGTTGCCGATCGGCGTCTGGCGGCGCCGGTACCGCCTCGCCCGTGGGACGGCGTCCGACCGGCCGTCGCGTTCGGGCCGCCGCCGCCGCAGCCGGCGATGTTCGGCGATCGTGCTTCCTCCGCGGGCGACGACTGGCTCACGCTGAACCTGTGGACTCCGGCATCGGATCCCGACGCCGCCCTGCCCGTGCTCGTCTGGATACCGGGCGGCGGGTACCTCATCGGGAGCGCGGGACTGCCGGAGTACGACGGCGGTCACCTTGCCGCGGACGGGGTCGTCGTGGTCACCGTCGGGTACCGCGTCGGGGTCGAGGGCTTTGCCGAGCTCGACGGCGCGCCCTCCAACCGTGGGCTGCTCGACCAGGTCGCCGCGCTCGCGTGGGTGCGCGACAACGTCCGCGCGTTCGGCGGGGACCCGGACGCCGTCACCGTCTTCGGCCAGTCCGCCGGTGGCGGGTCCGTGGCGGCCCTTCTCGCCATGCCGCGGGCGCGCGGGCTCTTCCGAAACGCCATCGTGCAGAGCGCGCCGGGCACGTTCTTCACCCGAGAGCTTGCTGCTGACGTCGCTGCGGCCTGTGCGGCGGAGCTGTCGCTGCCGCCGACGGCGTCGGCGCTCGCTGCGGTGGATCCGGCGCTCCTGGTGCTGGCGGGGGAGGCCGTCGCCGCGTCGATGGCGGACCACCGGGAGCGGTGGGGGCCCATCACGCATCGGCCGATCCCGTTCTCGCCGGTCATCGACGGCGACGTGCTACCGACCGCGCCATGGCGCGCGCTCGCCGAGGGCGCCGCCGCTGACGTCCGCCTGCTCGTCGGGCACACCCGCGACGAGCACCGCCTGTTCAGCCTCATCGACGGGATCCTGGGTCAGGTCACGCCCGCCCAGGCGCAGACGGCCCTGGACCTGCTCGCGCCCGCTCCGGACGGCCCGCAGCGCTACCGCGCGACGTTCCCCGATGCGACCGACGAGCAGCTGTACGAGCTGGTCAACGGCGACTGGCTGTTCCGGATGCCGAGCCTCCAGCTGGCCGAGGCCCAGGTCGCCGGCGGTGGTGGTGCCCACGTCTACGAGCTGACGTGGCCCGCGCCGGGCCTCGGGGGCACGCTGGGCTCGTGCCACGGGCTGGACATCCCCCTCGTCTTCGGCACCCTCACGAACGGCCAGCCGGCCGCGCTCATCGGAGACCCGCCGTCACCGGTGGCAGTCGCGCTGTCCGCGCGGATGCGCCGGGCCTGGACGGCCTTCGCGGCACTCGGGGATCCGGGGTGGCCGGCGTACGACGCGGATCGCCGGCTGACGCAGGTCTTCGACGAGGTGTCGACGGTCGCGTCGTACCCGGAGGACGGCTCACGCCGGCTGTGGGCGAGCCACGCCTTCGAGGCGCTGCCGCTGCTGGCGTCCTGAGCCGCTCATGGCATCCGCCCGGGTGACGTGCCAGGCTGGCCCGCAGGGAAGGGAGACCACCATGACGGCAGTGGCCGGCACGCTGTTGACCGACGCGCTCGGCCGGGTCGCCGAGTCGGTGCACGAGGTCGTCGACGGTCTGACCGACGACGAGCTCGTCTACCGGGTCGACGACCAGGCGATCACGATCGCCTGGATCGTGTGGCACCTCACCCGCGTCCAGGACGACCACGTGGCCGGCGTGGCCGGGTCGTCCCAGGTGTGGCTGACCGACGGCTGGTACGAGCGCTTCGCCCTTCCCCTCGAGCCCACCGAGCACGGCTACGGGCACACCAGCGACCAGGTCGCCCGTGTCGTCGTCAGTGGCGACCTGCTGCTCGGCTACCACGACGCGGTGTTCGCGCGGTCGGCCGAGTTCCTCGCCGGGCTCGACGACGACGAGCTGTCGCGCATCGTCGACCGCAGCTGGGATCCGCCCGTCACGCTCGCCGTGCGGATGGTCAGCGTCGTCAACGACTGCACCCAGCATGTGGGTCAGGCGGCCTTCATCCGCGGGCTGCTCGACCGCCGCCGGTAGCCCACGGGACCCGTCCACGGGTCGGACCGGCCGGCAGGGGCTGTCTCCCGGCTGTGCCACGATCGGGGCGTGACGGCGAGCCCCCTGGACGGTCTCGACGACGAGCAGCGCGCCGTCGCCGAGGCGCTGCACGGGCCGGTCGTCGTCCTGGCCGGCGCCGGCACCGGCAAGACGCGCGCGATCACCCACCGCATCGCCCACGGCGCCCGGACCGGCGCGCACGATCCGCGGCGCACGCTGGCGGTGACCTTCACCACGCGGGCCGCGGGGGAGATGCGCGGACGGCTGCGTGCCCTCGGGGTCGACGGCGTCCAGGTACGGACGTTCCACGCGGCGGCGCTGCGCCAGCTTCGCTACTTCTGGCCGCGGCTGTCCTCCGGCGCGTTCCCCGAGCTGCTGCCGAGCAAGTCCCGCCTGGTCGCTGAGGCCGCCAGCCGCTGCCGGCTGCCGACTGACACGGCCACCGTGCGGGACCTCGCGTCGGACCTGGAGTGGGCCAAGGTCAACTTCCTGTCCGGCGCGCGGCTGGCCGCGGGGGCGACCCAGGCCGGCCGGACCCTCTCCGTCGAGCCCGAGCAGCTCGCTGCCGTGCAGGAGGCGTACGAACGGGCCAAGGACGCCCGCTCGCTCCTGGACTTCGAGGACGTGCTGCTGGTGACCGCCGGCGCCCTGGGCGAACGCCCGGACATCGCCGACGAGGTGCGGTCGACGTACCGCTGGTTCACCGTGGACGAGTTCCAGGACGTCAACCCGCTGCAGCACCGGCTCCTGACCTTGTGGCTGGGAGACCGCGACGACGTGTGCGTCGTCGGTGACGCGAACCAGACGATCTACTCGTTCACGGGGGCGAGCCCGGCGTACCTGACCGGCTTCCGGGACGCGTTCGCCGATGCGACCGAGGTCCGCCTCGTCCGCTGCTACCGGTGCACGCCGCAGGTCGTCGAGCTGGCCAACCGGGTGATCGCCGCGCGCGACCGCGGGACCGCGGCGGCCGGCTCCTCGGCCGCCGAGCTGCGGCTGGTGTCGCAGCGTCCCGCCGGCGAGGCGGTCGAGGTGCGCTCGTGGGCCGACGACGTGGAGGAGGCCCAGCAGGTCGCGGCGCGCATCCGCCGCTACCTCGACGACGGCGTGCCCGGCCGGGACATCGCGGTCCTGTTCCGTGTCAACGCGCAGTCGGCCGAGCTGGAGTCGGCGCTGTCCGATCTCGGCATCGCGGCTCAGCTGCGCGGCACGGAGCGGTACTTCGAGCGGCCGGAGGTCCGCGAGGGCATCACCCGGCTGCGTGGCGCGGCACGCGCGGGTGGCGGGGGCGGCCCGCTCGCTGACGAGGTGCGCGCCGTGCTCGGCGCGGCCGGCTGGACGGCCGAGCCGCCGCGGACCACCGGCGCGGTCCGCGAGCGATGGGAGTCGCTCGCCGCGCTCGTCGCGCTGGCCGACGAGCTGCCGGGGGACCCGACGCTGTCCGACTTCGTCGCCGAGCTCGACGCGCGCGCGTCGGTGTCCCACGCCCCGGTCGCCGACGCCGTGACGCTCGCGTCGATCCACTCGGCCAAGGGCCTGGAGTGGCGGGTCGTCTTCGTCGTCGGGTGCAGCGACGGGCTGCTGCCGCTGCTGTACGCGGAGACACCCGAGCAGGTGGAGGAGGAGCGGCGGCTCACGTACGTCGCGATCACCCGCGCGGCCGACCGCCTGCACCTGTCGTGGGCGCGGTCTCGTCAGCCCGGCGGTCGGGCCACCCGGAACGTGAGTCGGTTCCTCGCCGCCCTCCCGTCCGTCGGCGGCGGTCCTGCTCCGGCGGGCGGCGTCAGCCGGCGCGGCAGCGGCAAGCAGCGCAGCGAACGGTCGCGTACCGGGCCTGCGACGTGCCGCGTGTGCCGCAAGGCGCTCGTCACCCCGCCCGAGCGAACCCTGGGCCGGTGCCAGACCTGCCCGAGCGACATCGACGTCGAGCTCCTCGACGCGCTGCGCGCCTGGCGGCTGGAGACCTCGCGTGCCCAGTCCGTGCCGGCGTACGTCGTGTTCACCGACGTGACGCTGACGGCGGTCGCCGAACAGCGACCCGACGGTCTCGACGCGCTGGCCCGGATCCCCGGCATCGGGCCGAAGAAGCTCGACGCGTACGGCGAAGTGGTCCTCGGCCTCGTGCGCGACCACCGCGCGTAGGCTCCCACTGCTCTCAGTCGGCCGTCAGGAGCGCGGGCCTACCGTCGCCACGTGGTCGTGGCGCTGGTCGGCGTGCTCGCCTTCGCGGTCCGCCTGTGGTCGGTCCTGCACAACGGCGGGCTGTCGGCGGTGCTCGGCTACGACGAGGGGGTCTACTTCGGTGCGTCCGTGGGCCTGGTCCACGGGCTGGTCCCGTACCGTGACTTCGTCCTCGTGCATCCGCCCGGAAGCCTGCTCCTGCTGAGTCCGTTCGCCGAGCTTGCCCGGGTCGTCGGCGATCCGGCCGCGTGGTCCGGTGCCCGCCTGGTCGTCATGCTGGTCGGGTCGGCGAACGCGATGATGGTGACGGTCGTCGGCCGGCGCGCGGGGCGCGGGGCCGGGGTGATCGGCGGCGTGCTCTACGCGGTCTGGCTGCCGGCGGTCTACGTCGAGCGCACCACGATGCTCGAGGCCTTCGTGCTGTGCGGTCTGCTCGCGGCCCTGACCCTCCTGCGTTCGCCGCGGGAGTCGACGACCCGCCTGGTCCTCGCCGGTGCCGCTCTGGGGGCGGCCTCGTGCGTCAAGGTCTGGGGCGTCGTGCCGCTGCTGGTGATCCTCGGCTGGCTCCTGGTGTCGCGGGCGTGGCGCTCGGCGGCCGTCCTGTCGGCCGGGGCGGCGATCGTCGCGGTCGTCGTCCTCGCGCCGTTCGCGGCCCTCGCCCGCGGCCGGATGGTCGACCTCATCGTGTTCGCCCAGCTGGGTCGCGGCAGCGGTGGCACGGAGCTGGTCGGCCGCATGCCGCGCATCCTCGGGCTGTCCGACGTCGCCCCGGGCACCGGGGGCTCCGGCTCGCTCCCGCTGACCGTCGTTCTTCTCGGGCTCGTCCTCGCGATGATGCTCCTGGCCTGGAAGCTGCGGCCGGCCCGGCTGTGGGTCGTGCTGCTGGCGGTCCAGCTCGCCGTGCTGCTGGCCGTGCCGGTCTTCTTCGCGGGGTACTCGTCGTTCGTCGCCCCGGCGCTGCTGCTCGTCGTCGGCGCGGCGGCCCAGGTCGTCCAGCAGGCCGTCGCGGCGCGTGCGGGCTCTCGGGTCGCCGGGGGAGTCGTGGCGGTCGCGGGAACCGCCGTCGTGCTGGCGGCGGGCGGCTACGCGCTCACCTACGTCGAGAAGGACTTCACGGCCGCCGCCGAGGTCACGCCAAGCCTGCGGGGTTTCCGCTGCGCGGCCTCGGACTCTCCCGGTGTCCTCATCTCGACCGACGTCCTCACCCGCGACCTCGACCGCGGGTGTCGGATGGTCTTCGACGTGGACGGGTCGGTGTACGCCGTCAGCGACGGAGCGAACCCGGACCGGCTCACCGCCGGGCAGCGGCGTCGCGGCTCTGCCCAGTACCAGGCGGTTCTCGCCGACTACTTCGGCAGCGCCGACGGCCTGGTGATGCACCGGCTCGGCGCGGACTCGCTGTCCCCGGAGGTGCTCCGCGAGATCGGTGCGCGACCCCTCGTGTGGAGCGGGGGGTCGACGTCGGTGCGCGGTCCGGCCCCCGATGCGGGAAAAACCGCACCCTCGTCACCGCGCGTGCAGCATCCTTGATCGGACGCCGCACCCGTGGAGGACACCCGATGCTGAACCTGTCGATCGTGCTCGAGGACAGCGCCCGCCGCCACCCGGACCGTCCTGCCCTCGTACTCGGCGAGCGGGCGCTGACCTACGCCGACGTCGACGCGACGGCGAACCGGGTCGCGAACCTCCTGCGGTCTCGGGGCATCGGCCGTGGTGACCGGGTCCTGGTGCTGTGCCCCAACATCCCGGACTTCGTGGCGATCTACTTCGGCATCCTCAAGGCCGGCGCGGTGG
>JAFIHP010000278.1 GCA_017849335.1 Actinomycetales bacterium
CAATTTCTGAGTTTCAGTGCCAAAAACGCTGCTAGCGCTTGATGGACAAGCGCTGGCAGCTATTGTTTTGTGGGGTGGCCGCATCGCCAGTGCCACCGCGACCGCGTGCTCCTTGATGGCCTCGTGCGCGGTCTCCCGGCCGACGCCCGCCCGGACCGCCGCCATCAGCACCTTGGTCGTGGACATGAACGGCAGGTAGCGCTCGAGCTCCCGGTCGATCACCGCGGGGAAAGCCCCGAAGTCGTCGAGCACCGTCAGGAACGTCTCGAACAGGCCGTCGATCGCGAAGAACGCGTCCGGCAGCGCGACCCGGCGCACCACCGAGCACGAGACGTCGCCCTCGTTCCACTGGTTGCCGGCCAGGTCGGCCACCATCGTCAGGTAGCCGCGCAGCAGCACCGCGAAGCCGTTGACCCGCTCGCACGACCGCGAGTTCATCTTGTGCGGCATCGCCGACGAGCCGACCTGGCCGGGCCGGAACCCCTCGGTCACGAGGTCCAGTCCCGCCATCAGCCGGATCGTCGTGGCCAGGCTGGACGGGCCGGCGGCGCCCTGGGCGAGTGCCGAGACGACGTCGAGGTCCAGCGAGCGCGGGTACACCTGGCCGACGCTGTCGAGCACCTGCGTGAAGCCCAGATGCTGGGCCACGGCGGCCTCGAGACGGCCCAGCCAGCCCTCGTCGCCGCCCATGAGGTCGAGCATGTCCTGCGCGGAGCCGACCGGCCCCTTGATGCCGCGCAACGGGTACCTCTCGATCAGCTCCTCGAGCCGACCGAGGGCGACCAGCAGCTCGTCCGCGGCCGAGGCGAACCGCTTCCCCAGCGTCGTGGTCTGCGCGGGGACGTTGTGCGAGCGGCCGGTGATCGCCGTGTCGGAGTAGGCGACCGCCAGCCCCGCGAGCCGTTCGAGTGCCGCGACGCACCGGTCGCGCACGACCAGGAGCGCATCGCGGACCTGGAGCTGCTCGACGTTCTCCGTCAGGTCGCGGGACGTCATCCCGACGTGCACGTGCTCGTGGCCGGCGAGGGCGTTGAACTCCTCGATGCGGGCCTTCACGTCGTGCTTCGTGACGCGCTCGCGCTCGGCGATCGAGGCGAGGTCGACCTCGCCGACCACCCGCTCGTAGTCGGCCAGCGCCTGCTCGGGGATGTCGAGGCCGAGCTGCACCTGGGCCGAGGCCACCGCGAGCCACAGCCGGCGCTCGGCGACGATCTTCGCCTCGGGCGACCAGATCGCGGTCATCGACGCCGAGGCGTACCGGCCGGCGAGCACGTTCGGGATGACCGGCCGGCCGCTCATCGGGCACCGCCTTCCGCAGCTGTCTGGGCGATGTCGCGACGATGGTGCGAGCCCTCGATCCGGATCAGGTCGACAGCCGCGTACGCGTGCTGGCGGGCGTGCGCCAGGGAGTCTCCGTGGGCGGTGACCGACAGCAGCCGCCCACCGGACGTGACGACCTCGCCGTCGTCGCGCAGGGCCGTCCCGGCGTGGAAGACGTCGACGCCCACCTCCTGCGCCGCCTCCTCGAGCCCGCTGACGACGTCGCCCGTGCGCGGAGACTCGGGGTACCCGCTCGCGGCGATGACCACGGTGACGGCGTAGCCGGACTGCCACGCCAGGGGCGGCAGTCGGTCGAGGGTCCCGGTCGCCGCCGCCATCAGCAGCGACCCGAGGGGCGTGCGGAGGTTCGCGAGGACGACCTGCGTCTCGGGGTCGCCGAAGCGGGCGTTGAACTCGACCACCCGCACGCCACGGGACGTGAGCGCCAGGCCGGCGTAGAGCAGCCCGGCGAAGGGCATGTCGCGGCGGTGCATCGCGTCGACCATCGGCTGCAGGACGCGCTCGGTGACCTGCTCCACGAGGTCGGCGGGCGCCCACGGCAGCGGCGCGTACGCGCCCATCCCGCCGGTGTTGGGGCCGGTGTCGCCCTCGCCCGCTCGCTTGAAGTCCTGCGCCGGCTGGAGCGGCACCACGGTCGTGCCGTCCGTGACGGCGAAGAGCGACACCTCCGGCCCGTCGAGGAACTCCTCGACGACCACGCGCGCGTCGCCTCCGCGCGCCAGGCAGGCGACCGCGTGCGCGAGCGCCGCGTCGCGGTCCTCGGTGACGACGACGCCCTTGCCCGCGGCCAGCCCGTCGTCCTTGACGACGTAGGGCGGTCCGAACTGGTCCAGCGCGCGACCGACCTCGTCGGCGGTGGTGCAGACGTGGGCCATCGCGGTCGGCACGCCGGCCTCGGCCATGACCTGCTTCGCGAACGCCTTGCTGCCCTCGAGCTGGGCGGCCTGGGCCGACGGCCCGAAGCAGGCGATCCCGCGCGCGCGCACCGCGTCGGCCACGCCCGCGACGAGCGGGGCTTCGGGGCCGATCACGACGAGGTCCGCGGCCTCCGCGACAGCCAGGTCCGCGACCGCCGCGCCGTCGAGGACGTCGACCGGCGCGACCCGCACGCGGGCGGCGATCCCGGCGTTTCCGGGGGCGGCGACGACCTCGGTCACGGTGTCGTCGGCCAGGAGTCCGTCGACGAGGGCATGTTCACGGGCACCGGAGCCGACAACGAGGACCTTCACGACCCAAGCCTATTGAGCGCACCCGAGGCCACGGCCGCCCCCAACCGCCGAGGCGCCTGGAATGGTCGTCAAC
>JAFIHP010000279.1 GCA_017849335.1 Actinomycetales bacterium
GCGTCGGGTGACTGCGGGGCTGTTGTCGCTCATGAGGTCGACTACATCCCCGACATGCCGGACATGTCCGAGCCGGAGCTCGCGGACGGGTCGTAGTTCTCGTTCCCGCCGTTGTAGACCTTGACCAGCGCCTTGAACGTCATGAGCCCGCCGTCGGCGGTGACGAGCGTGACCGGCACCTGCGCGCCGGCCGTCAGGTTCTTCGTCAGCTTCATGAACATGATGTGGTTGCCCCCGGGCTTGAGCTCGAGCGTCCCGCCGGCCGGGATGACGAAGCCGCCGTTCTTCTGCTGCATCACCATCTGGCCGTCCTTCATGACGACCTCATGCAGCTGGAGGACGGTCGACGCCGTGCTCATCGCCGCCACGATCCGGATCGGCTTGTCGGTCGGGTTCGTGACCATCCCGAACGCAGCCGACATCTGACCCTTCTTGGCCGCCTTGGCCCACTGGTCCGAGATCGACAGCTTCGTGGAGGTGACGGTGCGCCCGGCGTCCCAGCGCGGCTTCTTGCCCGCCACGGTGTTGCGGCAGACGTAGACCGTGCCGTGGACGACCTCCGTCGTGCCGGACATGGCGCAGGTGCTGCCGGCCTTCGGTGCGTCGTGCGCCGAGGCCGGAGCGGCCAGCGAGGTGGCTGAGAGGATCGCGACGCCGACGGCGGCGCCGGCAGCGAGCGCGCGATTGCGGATGTTCATGGTGAGCCCTTCGAGTCGGTGGGTACGGCGTGGATACGCAGCACCCTCACGTCGAAGGCGCTGCGGTCAGGTCAGGAGCAGTCGCGCCGGAGGGCCCCGCCGGCCCGCGTGATGCAGGAGGGAGTCGGTGAGACCGGGTGTGCGCGACCGCTCCGGCCGGCGAACGATGGCCCGCGGAAGGGCGGCGAGCACGGGCAGGGGTGTCCCGAGCACTGTCGCCGCGAGCGTCAGCCAGCGGTCGACGAGCTCATCCGACCGCGCCAGCACGACCGCGGCGACGATCGCGGCGACGACGTGCGCACCGAGCATCGGAGCGGCACCAAGCCCGCCCGCCGACGTCGTGGCGTGGTGCCCGGTCACGGACAGGACGACGTGCGCCAGGCCCTGGCCGGCCAGCAGCAGGCCCAGCACCGACGCGATTCGCAGTCGACGCGGGGCCAGCACCTGGGACACCCCGGTCGCCAGGAGCGCGACGATCGCCACGCCGACAGGCCCGGGGAGCCCGCCGCCCGCGGCCGCGTGCCCGCCGATCGTCAGCAGCGTCATCGTGACCGCGAGCATCGCGGTCCGCACGCGGCGGCGTCGTCGGTCGAGCACGCGGTGAGTCTACGAACTCAGCGGTCGCCCGCCGCCGGGGCCGGGTGGCAGGCTGGCCCGGTGCCGCGCAAGCCGTTGCCCGCCGACGAGTCCCGGTCGGACATCGAGGACCTGCTGCCCGAGCTCGGGCTGACCGACGCGTTCCTGCAGCGCCCCGCGGGGATCGGCTCGGTGCGGCACGCCATCGTGATCGCCGTCGCCGCGACGATCTCGTGGCTGGTGGCCGACGCCGTGTCGGAGAGCGTGCTGCCGCTGTTCGCGCCGGTCACGACGCTGCTCGTCGTCCAGGCGTCGCCGTGGTCGACGCTGGGCGTGTCGGTCCAGCGGATCCTCGGCACCGGCCTGGGGGTTCTCGTCGCCTCGGTCTACGTCAACGTCCTCGGCTTGTCGTGGTGGTCCTTCCTCATCGGCGTCCTGGCCGCTCTGCTGATCGCCCGGGCGCTGCCGTGGTCGATCGGCGGCCAGCTCCAGATCCCGGTCACGGTCGTCTTCGTCCTGGCCATCGGCCCGGGATCGATCGGCCAGGACATCTGGCGGGTCCTCGACGTGGTCATCGGTGGCGTCATCGGCATCGTCGCCGTGTTCGCGTTCCCGTCGCGGCCGAGCCCGGAGCCGTTCGAACGGGCGATGCGCCTGTACCGCGATGCGATCGTGGCGGTCACCCGCCGGGTGGGGGAGGAGTCCGCGCACGAGCGTGCCCCGTTGCCTGCGCGCGCGCAGCACGGCTACGTGTACGACAGCCGTCGGCTCCAGGAGTTCGGCGCGGCGACCCGGCTCGAGCTCGAGCGGCTCGGCGAGGCCACCACCTTCAACGTCCGGGCGCGACGCATGCCGGCGGGCCTGGAGGAACGGGCGATCCGCCTGCGGCGACTCATCGGCGTGGGCCTGCAGGTGCGCGGACTGGTCGGCGCCGCGAACGCGCTCTACGACCGGGAGGGCGTCGAGCCCACGTTGCGCGCCGGCGAGCTGGGCGAGCTGGTCGACGGGCTCGTCGGACTCATGCACGCCACGTTGGGCACCGGCGACGCTCCTGTCGGCCGGCGCGCGTCCGCGGACGCGGCGGAGCGCTCTGAGCGACTGGCGGCGCGGGTGCAGGCCCTGGCGTCGATCGCGTCGGCACGGCACGATCAGGTGGGCGAGATGCTGGAGTCGGTGTCCGTCCTCGGGCGCGCCGACCACATCCGTCGGCAGCTGGACGGCTACCCGCAGGCGGAGGTCTGACGATGTGCGGCAGGTACGTGTCGAAGGAGGACGCGGCGACGGTCGCCGCCGAGTTCGCGGCGGCGCCGCCGACCGAGTCGTTGCAGCCGGACTACAACGTCGCGCCGACGAAGAAGGTCTACGTGGTCGCGGACCGGGAGCGCGAGGGTGAGGCGACGCGGTCGGTGCTCGTCGCGCGGTGGGGGCTGGTCCCGTCCTGGGCCAAGGATCCCTCGATCGGCAGCCGCATGATCAACGCCCGAGCCGAGACCGTCGCCGATAAGCCCTCCTTCCGGCGTGCGTTCGCAAAGCGTCGCTGCCTGCTCCCGGCAGACGGGTACTACGAGTGGTACACCCCGACCGACGCCGCTGCGCCGACCGGCAGATCGGGCAAGCCGCTCAAGCAGCCCTTCTACATCCACCGGGCCGACGGCCACCTGCTCGCGCTCGCCGGGCTCTACGAGTGGTGGCGGGACGAGTCGCGGCCCGAGGACGACCCGCACGCGTGGCTGCTCACCTGCACCGTGATCACGACCAGTGCCCCGGACGAGCTGGGCCGGATCCACGACCGCATGCCGATGACGGTCGAGGCGGGGGACTGGGACGCGTGGCTGGACCGCGGGCGCGACGGGAGCGCGGCCCAGGCGCTGCTGCGGCCTGCGGCGGCGGTCGGCCTGGCTGCGTATCCGGTGTCGACCCTGGTCAACGCCGTGCGGAACAACGGGCCGGAGCTGCTGGAGCCGCTCGATCCGGTCGCCTGATCTCCGATGGCCCCGGAATGAACCGCGCCGGACGCGCGTTGCTCCGTGCGTGCTGCTCCTGACACCGGTCGAGGCCGGGGCCGTCGCCAGGCCGTCCAGTGGAATCGGGCTAGGCTCGTGGGCGATGGACGACGACACAGCCGACGAGCTCGGCGAGGTGGCCGCAGAGCCCACGGAGTCTGCGGAGCAGATGGCCGCGAGGTTCGAGCGCGATGCCATGCCCTTCCTGGACCAGTTGTACGGCGCCGCCATGCGGATGACGCGCAACCCGGCCGACGCCGAGGACCTGGTCCAGGAGACCTACCTGAAGGCCTACGCCGCGTTCTCGTCGTTCACCGAGGGCACGAACCTGAAGGCGTGGCTGTTCCGGATGCTCACGAACACGTACATCAACATCTACCGCAAGAAGCAGCGCCAGCCGTACCAGACCGGCACCGACGACCTCACGGACGGGCAGCTGCACGAGGCCGAGAGCCACACGTCGACCGGGTTGAAGTCGGCCGAGGCCGTGGCGCTGGACCGGCTGGCGGACACCGACGTCGTCGAGGCGCTGGCGAAGATGCCGGAGGACTTCCGGATCGCGGTCTACCTCGCGGACGTCGAAGGCTTCTCGTACAAGGAGATCGCCGAGATCATGGACACGCCGGTCGGGACGGTGATGTCCCGGCTGCATCGTGGTCGCAAGCTGCTGCGCAGCCTGCTGGAGGACTACGCGATCGAGCGCGGCCTGATCCCGGCGGGTGTGGGCGACGGAGGTGACGACGCATGAGCTGCGGAAACCCGCACGAGGTGCCGTGCGACGAGGTCCTCGCGATGGTGTACGACTACCTCGACAACGAGTGCGGCGAGGAGCAGCGGCACCGCATCGTCGAGCACTTGCACGAGTGCGGGCCCTGCTTGCGCCAGTTCGGGCTGGAGGAGGCCGTCAAGGCGCTGGTCCAGCGCAGCTGCGCCTGCGCGACCGCTCCGGAGCATCTGCGCGAGGAGATCGTGACGCGCATCCGCAGCGTGTCGGTCACGTACCGGGTCCGCGGGGTGAGCGACTAGCCTGCGTTGGTCGGTCGATCCGCGACCGAGCGGGGAGTCGCAGTGGAGCAGACGGTGCGCGCCGAGCTCGTGGCGTCGGTGCACTCGGTGGTGGCGCAGGTCGGTGACCAGGTCGCCGTGGGCGACACGCTGGTCATCTTGGAGTCCATGAAGATGGAGATCCCCGTCGTCGTGGAGTCCGCGGGGACCGTGCACGAGATCGCCGTGGCGCCCGGCGACGCGATCCGCGAGGGCGACGTCATCGCCATCATCCGCTGACCCCATCGTTGACCGGCGAGTTGTGGCTGCCGAATGTCCGGCTTGTCCAGCCATAGATCGCCGTTCATCGAAGGGGCTTGGTCATCACCTGCAGATCGACCCCCTCGCGCGGACTCCAGTCGCGATCGGGATCGGCGACGAACCCACGCCGTTCGTACATCCGACGAGCACCGGGATTGATGTCGCGGACGCTGAGCACGAGCGCCCGGGCTCCGGTGCGACGAGCATGCGCGTCGATCGCTGCCAGGAGAGCGTCGCCGACTCCGCGGTGCCACGCATCCGGACGCACGGCGAAGAACCGGAACTCGACCTCGTCCGGACGACCGATCTCGTGGACGGGGGAGCCGGGCACGCAGATCGTGGCGCTTCCCACGATGTCATCGCCTGACGCGGCGACGAGCACGATCGCGCCGCCTGACGCCCGCCCGGCGGCGTCGAGCAGGGTCGCCTCGTAGGGGGACCCGGGTTCGAGCTGGCCGGCCGCCGCGTAGGCGGCCACGCAGACCTCGCCGGCCACGCGGAGCTCGGCCGGCGTCGAGGCGACGCGTACCCGCTGACCGCTGCGTGCGTCTCCCTGGCTGCTCGTCACGCCCGCCACTATGCCCGGTCCTCGGTGCGGCATAGTGCGTGCATGTCGCTGACCCCGGGCGAGAGCGATCGGCTGCTCCTGCACACGCAGGCCGGCCTCGCCCAGCGTCGACGCGACCGCGGGCTTCGACTGAACGTCCCCGAGGCGCGGGCATTGATCGCGGACGCGGTGTGCGAGTGGGCCCGCGACGGCCTGAGCCTGACGGACACACTGGCCCGGGCGCGCGCGCTCCTCCGCCCGGACGACGTCCTGCCCGAGGTGCCGGGTGCGCTGAGCGAGGTGCGGGTCGAGGCGAGGTTCGATGACGGGACGCGGCTCGTCGTCGTGAAGGACCCGTTCGGTGCGGTCGACGGGCTCGCCGACGAACCGCCGGACCCGCCGGCACCGACCGCGACGCTGATCGTGGTCAACGAGGCCGCGACGGCGATCGGCCTCACGTCGCACGTGCACCTGGCCGAGGTGAACCCGCGGCTGCGGCTGGACCGGTCGGCGGCGTTCGGCATGCGCCCGGCGATCGTGACCGGGGAGACGGTCTGGCTCCGGCCCGGGGAGCAGGTCGTGCTCGGTGTCCGACCCATCGGCGGGGCCCGGGTCGCGATCGGGACCAGCGGTGTCGTCGACGGACCCCTCGACGACCCGGCGGTCCGTGACCGCGCGTTGACGACCCTGCGCGAGTGCGGCTACCTGGACGTCGTCGACGACGTGCCGGTGGGCGACGTGGAGGCGGCCGGCCAGGCCGTGGCGCGCCTGGTCGCCCGACGCCGGGAGGGCCGCCGGTGACGCGCGAGTACGGGCCGCTCGCCGGGGATGTCGTCGTCCTCGGCGACACCCGGCTGCGCCTGCGCGTCGACGAGCGCGTGCCGGACGCCGGCGACGAGTTGCGGGTCGGCTTCGCGAAGACCGGACGCGACGGCCTGGGCCTGGTCGCGCGGGGCGCCCGCGAGACGTGCGACGTGCTCATCACGAACGTCGTCGTCCTCGACCCGGTCGACGGCGTCCGGGTGGCGAGCATCGGCATCCGTGCTGGTCGGATCAGCGGGATCGGCAAGGCGGGCAACCCCGACACGACGGACGGCATCGACGTCGTCGTCGGCACGGGCACCGTCGTGATCGACGGCGACGGCCTCATCGCGACGCCGGGCGGCATCGACACGCACGTCCACACCCTCAGCCCGCGCGTGCTCGATGCGGAGATCTCGTCCGGCGTCACGACAGTCATCGGGCAGGAGGCGGGCCCGATGTGGGGCGTCGGCCTCGGGTCCGCCTGGGTGATCGAGCGCGGTCTGCGGGCGATGGACGCGTTCCCGGTCAACATCGGCCTGCTCGGCCGGGGATCCTCGTCGCGCGACGACGCAGTGCGCGAGGCCGTCGACGCGCATGTCTGCGGGCTGAAGGTCCACGAGGACACCGGCGCGACGCTGCGCACGATCGACACGGCGCTCCGCGTCGCCGACGAGCACGACCTGCAGGTCGCGCTGCACACCGACGGTCTGAACGAGACGCTGTCGGTGGCCGACACGCTCGCGGTCCTCGACGGTCGGGTGCTGCACGCGTACCACGTCGAGGGGTGCGGCGGCGGCCACGCACCCGACGTGCTGGAGCTCGCCGGGCACGCGAACGTGCTGGCCTCGTCGACCAACCCGACCCTGCCGTACGGCACGAACGCCGTCGCGGAGCACCTGGACATGATCCTGCTGTGCCACGGCATGAACCCGGGCAACGACAGCGACGTCCGGATTGCGCGGTCGCGCGTGCGCGGCGTGACCATGGCAGCGGAGGGTCGGCTCCACGACCTGGGCGTCATCGGCGTCACGTCGTCGGATGCGCAGGGCATGGGTCGCGCGGGGGAGACCTGGTGGCGCACGTTCGCGCTCGCCGGCGTCCTGGCCGGACTCGACGAGGAGAGGCCCACCGACGACAACGAGCGCATCCTGCGCTACCTCGCGAAGATCACCGTCAACCCGGCTCTCGTGCACGGACTGGCGCACGAGGTGGGCCGGCTCGCAGTGGGACACCTCGCCGACATCGTGCTGTGGCGGCCGGAGCTGTTCGCGGCGAAGCCGCAGCTGGTGATCAAGGGCGGGTTCCCC
>JAFIHP010000280.1 GCA_017849335.1 Actinomycetales bacterium
CGCCGGATTGGTCTGCTTGCCGACGGTGAGGCTGTGCACCGGGTCGCCGGGCAGGGCGAACATCAGCGCGTAGATCAAGAACGTCGTGCCGAAGAAGACGGGGATCATCTGCAGCAGCCGCCGCGCGGCGTATCGACCCACTCGTCCTCTTCTCCGTACCGATCATGTACCCCGGAGGTGGGACGCGCCGGAGCCTACGCGTCCCACCCGTGTGCGGGGTGTCCTACTGGCCGACGACCTGGATCTCCGGGATGTTGATGAATCCCTGGGGGTTGATGTCGACGTTCGTCACGTTGGTCGAGTAGCCGGCCACCGTGTTGCGCCAGTTCGTGGCGAAGGCGACGAAGTCGTCGTAGACGACCTGCTGGGCGTCCTGCCAGTCCTTGATCTGCGCGGCCGTGTCCTGCTCCGCGTTGCCCTTGGCGATCAGCTCGTCGAACTTGGGGTTGCTGTACCCGATGTAGTTCGAGGGCGAGCCGGTGCCGAACAGCGGGGCGATCATGTTCTGCAGGGTGGGGTTGTCAGCGCCCCAGCCCAGGCCGCCGATGAAGCCCGCGTCGTTGGGGCCGATCTTCCCGTAGGCGTCGAGCATCGATCCGAAGTCGGGGAACAGCTTCAGCGAGCACGTGACGCCGAGGTTCTTCTGGATCTGGTCGCAGGTCGCCTTGAGCACGGTGTTCGGGCTGCCCTGGAGTCCGGCGAACTCGATCTTGTTGCCCGGCACGCCGCCGGCCGCGTCGAACATCTGCTTGGCCTTCACCGGGTCGTACGTGCACGCCTCGCCGCACGGGTCGGTGCCGCCGCCGGGGATCGTCGACGGAGCGAAGGCGGTCGCCGGGGTCTGCGTGTTGTACAGCAGCTTCTCGTTGATGGCGGCCTCGTCGATCGACATGGCGATCGCCTTGCGGACGTCCTTGTTGGCGTAGGTCGTCCCCTGCTGCGGGAAGAAGTAGTACGAGAACGACAGGGCGCCCGGCGTGTTGATGAACCGGTCACCGAGGACCTGCGAGGCCTGCGAGAGCGCGGCCTGCGGGATCTGCGGCACCACGTCGACGTTGTTCGCCTGCAGGTCGGCCCACTCGGCGGTCGTGTCGTTGTAGATCCGGAACTCGACCTTGTCGGCATTGCCCGGCGTGCCCTTGTAGTCCGGGTTCTTGACGATGTCGATCTTCTGGTTGGGCGTCCACGGCTCGGTCATCATGTAGGGACCATCGCCGATGGGCTGCTTGTTGAACGCGTCGATGTCCGTGAACGCGACGGACGGCATCGGGAAGATCTGCGGACCGGCCAGGAAGTTCTCGAAGATGTTCTGGCCGAGCGGGCTCACCAGCGTCATCTGGATCTCGGTGGGGCTCACGACCTTCAGACCCTCGAGCTTGCCGTCGGTGCTCTTGGTGTCCGACACCTTGTCGTAGCCGACGACGTTGAGCTGCGCCGGACCGAAGACGAAGCCCAGCTGCTGGCCGTTGCCGCCGTTGGCGGCGAAGTTCCACGTGTCGACGAACGTCTGCGCCGTGATCGCCTCGCCGTTCGTGAACGTCCAGCCGTCCTTGATCTTGATCGACCAGGTGGTGCCGCCGTCGGACGTGGAGATCGAGTCGACGAGCTCGGTGGGCTCCGGGGCGACAGTGCCGTCGGACTGGGTGACGAAGCGGAAGAGCCCGGTGTAGAGCTGGTTCAGCACGTTCGCGCAGTAGAGGTCGTAGCAGTTCGACGGGACGAGGTTCTGCGGCTCCTCCGACGCGACGGAGAAGGTGCCGCCGGGCTTGGCCGCCGTCGACTCGGTACCCGCGCTCGACCCTGCCGAGGCCGTGGAGCCCGCAGCCGGCGCGGAGCTCGCGGCACTGCTGGACTCCGAGCTGGAGCTGGAGCTGCATGCGGACAGCAGCAGCGCGGTCGCGGCGGCGACGGCCGCAGCCGTGCCGATCCGTCGACGAGTGAACATTCGACCTCCCGTGAGCTAGGCCCCGGACGGTGGTCCGGGCCGGGGGGAGTATCACCCCTGGACGCCACGGAAGCAGCATCCAGAAACCGCCCTGTGACCGGGCTCTCAGGTCGTGCTCAGGTTCGCCTCACGAGCCCTTCTTGCGGCCGGCCTTGACCCGGTCGGACGCGCCCAGGATGACCTTGCGGATCCGGACGGCGTTCGGAGCGACCTCGACGCACTCGTCCTCGCGGCAGAACTCGAGCGCCTGCTCCAGCGACAGCTGCTTGTGCGGGATGAGCGGGACGAGCACGTCTCCGGAGGACTGACGCATGTTCGTCAGCTTCTTCTCCTTGGTCGGGTTGACGTCCATGTCGTCCGACCGGGAGTTCTCGCCGACGATCATGCCCTCGTAGACGTCGGTGCCCGGTCCGACGAACATCGTCCCGCGCTCCTGCAGGTTCGCGAGGGCGAAGCCGGTCGTCGCGCCCGTACGGTCCGCGACGAGGGACCCCGTCGGCCGTGTGCGCAGCTCGCCGTACCACGGCTCGTACTTGTCGAACACGTGGTGCAGAAGGCCGGTGCCGCGGGTCTCGGTGAGGAACTCGGTCCGGAACCCGATCAGTCCCCGTGCGGGGACGACGTACTCCAGCCGGACCCACCCGGTCCCGTGGTTGATCATCTGCTCCATCCGACCCTTGCGCAGGGCCATGAGCTGCGTGACCACGCCGAGGTAGTCCTCAGGGATGTCGACGCTGAGGCGCTCGACCGGCTCGTGCACCTTGCCGTCGACCAGGCGGGTCACGACCTGGGGCTTGCCGACCGTCAGCTCGAAGCCCTCGCGACGCATGAGCTCGACGAGGATGGCCAGCTGCAGCTCGCCTCGGCCCTGGACCTCCCAGGTGTCCGGCCGCTCCGTCGGCAGCATGCGGATCGACACGTTGCCGATCAGCTCGGCCTCCAGCCGCGCCTTGACCATGCTGGCCGTCAGCTTCGTGCCCCCGCTGCGCCCGGCCAGCGGCGACGTGTTGATGCCGATGGTCATCGAGATCGACGGCTCGTCGACCGTGATGACCGGGAGGGCGACCGGGTTCTCCGGGTCGGCCAGCGTCTCGCCGATGGTGATCTCGGGGATGCCCGCGACGGCGATGATGTCGCCCGGACCGGCCTCGGCGACCGGCACGCGCTCGAGCGCCTCGGTCATCAGCAGCTCGACGACCTTGGCCCGCTCCGTGGACCCGTCCGCCCGCATCCAGGCGACCTGCTGGCCCTTGCGGATCGTGCCGTGGTGGACCCGGCACAGGGCCAGCCGGCCGAGGTACGGCGAGGCGTCCAGGTTCGTGACGTGCGCCTGCAGGGGCATCTGCGGGTCGTACTCCGGTGCCGGGACGGTCGACAGCAGGGTCGCGAACAGCGGCTCGAGGTTGTCCTCCTCGGGCATGCCGCCGTCGGCGGGCCGGCTCAGGGAGGCACGCCCTGCCTTGGCGCTGGTGTAGACGATCGGGAAGTCGATCTGCTTCTCCGTCGCGTCGAGGTCGAGGAACAGCTCGTAGGCCTCGTCCACGACCTCGCCGATCCGGGCGTCGGCCCGGTCGACCTTGTTTATGACCAGGACGACCGGCAGGTGCATGCTCAACGCCTTGCGCAGCACGAAGCGCGTCTGCGGCAGCGGGCCGTC
>JAFIHP010000281.1 GCA_017849335.1 Actinomycetales bacterium
CCCGAACTCGCGGACCGTCTCCAGCATGCGGAATCGGACCTGCCCGTGCTGCTCGGAGACCGTGAGCATGGACTGGTCGACGATGCGGGGGACGTCGTCGGCCGCGCTCGGGCCGAGCACCGCCTCCGCCGCGCCGAGGGTGAACCCGTCGCTGAAGACCGACAGCCTCCGCAGGGCATCCCGTTGCTGCTCGGTGAGCAGGCTCCAGGACCAGTCGATGACCGCGAGCAGCGTGCGGTGACGGTCCGGAGCCGAACGGTCGGTGCCGCGGAGGAGGTCGAAACGGCGCTCGAGCCGGCGGTCGATCTCGGCCACCGACATCGCCCGCGTCTTCGCCGCGGCCAGCTCGATGGCCAGGGGAAGCCCGTCGAGCCGTGCGACGACGCGGCGCACCTCCTCGGGGTCGAGAGTCACCGAGGGACGCGCGGCCCGCGCTCGCAGGCAGAAGAGCCGCACGCCCTCGTCGAGATCCAGCTGCGACAAGGGGTAGACGTGCTCGGCCGCGATCGCGAGCGGGGCGCGAGAGGTCGTGAGCACGCGAAGGTCCTGCGTCGTCGCGACGAGGTAGGCGACGAGCCCGGCGGCCTCGTCGACGACGTGCTCGCAGTTGTCGAGCACCAGCAGGCTCGGCGCCCGGTCCAGGTGGCCGGCGATGCGTGCCCGGAGGTCGTTGCGCTGAGCGGTAGTGAGGGTCCGGACCGAGCCCACGGAGTCGCGGACCCCGAGCGCCGAGCCGACCTCGCCCACGACGTCCTCCCCGGTGCGGACACCGACGAGCTCGACGACGTGCACGACCGGCTCGGGCGCGTGCCGCGCGGCCAGGTGCGCCATCCGCGTCTTGCCGAGGCCGCCGGGCCCGAGGATGGTGACGACCCGGTGCTGGGCGAGGAGGCCGAGCAGTGCGCGCAGGTCGCCGTCCCGGCCGACGAGGTCGTCGGCGTCGTACCGGACCCCGTCGCGCAGGGGCCGGTCCGCGGCCAGGAGGTGGGCGTGGGTACGGCGCAGGTCCTCGCCCGGGTCGGCGCCGAGCCGGTCTGCGAGGTCGATGCGGTAGCGGTCGTATCGCTCCAGGGCGGCCGCCGTCCCGCGGACCGCGGCCTCGGCCAGGAGGAGCGCCGCCAGCACGTCCTCGTCGGCCGGGTCGGCGACGTGAACGCGCTCCAGGACCGGCAGCGCCTGCGCGGAGTCGCCCCCCTGCGCCAGCGCGAGTCCGAGCGTGCGACGGGCGACCGACTGCGCCGCAGCCGCTGTCGCCCGCACGCGGGCGAGGGCGCCGGCACCGGCATCCGGAGCGATCAGCTGGTCGACGACCTCCCGCGCCGCCCGCACCGCGACATCGACGTCGCCGGCCCGCAACGCGTCGACCGCGTCTGCGGTCCGGTCGTCGAGCGCGATCGCGTCGACGACTCCCGTGCCCAGTCGGTACCCGTGGCTGGTCCGCTCGACGAGCTCCGACGACGTCGCCTTGCGGGCCCGCGACACCACGACCTGCAGGGCCTTGGCCGCGTTCGCCGGCGGCGTACCGGGCCACAGCTCGTCGACGAGCCGGTCGACACTCGCACCGGACGGACCGGCCAGCACGAGGCACGCGAGCAGCTCGACGGTCCGGTCACCCGGGAGCCGGACGCCGGCCCACGACGGCTCGGCGAGCATCTCCAGGTCCGCGTCCACGGCCCCAGGGTAGGGACTTACGCCGCGTGCGCGAGCAGGCCGTTTCCGCGGGACCACGCGTAGTCTCGGCCGGTGATCGAGATCCGGCGCGACGACGGTGAGCTGTGCGGATACGTGCGCGCGCTGGGCGATCGGTGGCAGGCGCTCGTCGTGTTCGGCGCCGTTCTCGGCGACCACGCCAGCGAGGACGCCGCGACCCAGCAGGTTCGTGACAGCGGCATCGCGGTGCTGCAGGATCGCTGGACCCTGGCCGGAACCGGCGACGACGACGGCATCGTCTGCATCCAGGAGGCCCGGCCCGACGGGGTGCGCGTCGCGCTGGGCTACTACTCGCTGCCCGGGGTGCCGTCGCGCTGGGTCGAACGCGTCGACATCGACGCCGGGACGGTCACGCTCCGGCACGGCTCCGACGAGCCGACCGGCCTGGGGCGCTAGCGGCCGTGGCGCGCGTCCTGGTCACCGGCATGTCGGGGGCGGGCAAGTCGACGCTCCTCGCGGCCGTCGCGCAGCGCGGCTTCCGCACGGTCGACACCGACCTCGACGGCTGGACGCAGCCGGACGGGCGGTGGGACGAGGACCGGATGTCGGCCCTGCTCTCGCGGGAGTCCACGATCGCGGTGTCCGGCACCGTCGACAACCAGGGACGCTTCTACCCCCAGTTCGACCATGTGGTGCTCCTGAGCGCGCCGCTCGATGTCCTCCTCGCACGCGTCCGCACCCGGACGACCAATCCGTACGGCCGCAGCCCGGCCGAGCAGGACGAGATCCGCGGCTACGTGCGCGACGTCGAGCCGCTGCTGCGTCGCGGGGCGACGGTCGAGCTCGACGGGACGCGTCCGGTCGAGGAGCTGGCGAACGCGCTCGAGGCGCTGCTCAGCCGCTGACGACGGGCACCTCGTCGATGCTCGTGTAGACGGGCATGCCGCGATCGCGGGCGATGCCGCACTCCAGGTCGGCACCGCGGGACTCCCCGGGAATGCGGAGCACCGCGTCGCACATCTCCAGCAGCCGATGAGCGACCGGGTACTGGTACTCGGTGAACTGCGGCGACGCATGGGAGTCGCCTCCCGCCTGCGTGATGATCGGCCACGAGAGCCACTCGGCGACCACCGCAAGGTGCCCGCGCGCGAACACCGGCCCAGCCATCGCTTCCATCCGGGCGAGGTTCGCGGCGATCTTGGCCTCGTCGCCGTCGGTACCCGTCAGGTACGGGCCGGAGATCAGGATGAGCAGGCGTCCGTCGTCGGTCATCGCGCCAGGGTTCCACACCTCCCCTCCGCCGACCTCAAGGTCGAGAGCGCGGTCCGGACGCGGATGACGGACAATGGTCGCCACTGCTGGGCCCCGGGGCTGCGCACCGCCCTCCCCGTCCGTTCGGCGCCGACACACTTGTGGGGCGAAAGGTCACGATGAGCACCAGTTCGGCTACCCGTGGGGACGACACCCCTCAGGGCAATCTGACGATGCGGCACGCCAACACCGCGATTGTGTCCGTCACCGCCGTGGACGCCCCGATCGTCGTGACCTCCGCCTCGATCGACGAGCAGCTCGCCGACACGTACGCCCGGACCGGGGTGCGTCCGGGGATGCTCGCCGACGTCGCCGGCATCGTCGAGCGGCGCTGGTGGCCGACGGACGTGAGTTTCGCTGACGCCGCAGCCATGGCCGGCGCGAAGGCGATCGCCGAGTCGGGCGTCGACCCCCAGCGGATCGGGCTGCTCATCGACTCGTCGGTGTGCCGCGACCACCTCGAGCCCAGCAAGGCCGTGGCCGTCCACCACCAGCTCGGCCTGCCGAGCAGCAGCCTGGTGTTCGACCTCTCGAACGCCTGCCTCGGGTTCGTCAACGCGATGCAGCTCGCCGCGTCGATGATCGATGCGGGTCAGATCGAGTACGCCCTCGTGGTCGACGGCGAGGGCAGCCGCGGGCTGCAGGAGCTCACGCTGGAGCGGCTGACGCGCGAGGACGCCACCGCCGCGGACCTGAACGCCCAGTTCGCCTCGCTCACCCTCGGATCGGGCGGAGCCGCGATGGTCCTGGGCCGGGCCGACCGCCACCCGGAGGGGCATCGGCTGGTCGGCAGCGTCAGCCGGGCCGCGACCGAGCACCATGAGCTCTGCGTCGGCACCCTCGAGGAGATGCGCACCGACTCGCGCGCGCTGTTCGCCGCCGGCATCCAGCTGTCGACCGACCTGTGGCGCGAGGCCTCGTCGGAGTTCGACTGGAGCGCCATGGACCGCTACATCTCGCACCAGGTGTCCAAGGTCCACCTGACGGCCATCTGCCGCGCGCTCGACATCGACCCGGCGCTCGCCCCGAGCACGTTCCCCGAGCGCGGGAACATCGGTCCCGCCGCGGTGCCGATCACGCTCGCCCTGGAGGCCGACACGCTCCAGGCGGGCGATCGCGTC
>JAFIHP010000282.1 GCA_017849335.1 Actinomycetales bacterium
CGCGGGCTCGGGGTGCGTCGCGGTCAGCGCATCCGCGACGCCCAGCGACGCTGCCCGGAACTGGTCGTCCTCGACGCCGACCCGTTGGCCGAGGCGCGGTGCTTCGAGCAGGTCGTCGGTCTGGTCGAGGAGCACTGTCCGCGGATCGAGGTGGTGCGCCCGGGTCTTGCGGCGCTGCCCGTCCGCGGCCCGGCCCGGTACTTCGGCAGCGAGCAGGCCGTGGCAGAGGTCATCCGCACGGCCGTCGCCGAGCAGGGGTACGCGTGCGCGGTCGGGGTCGCCGACGGCACGTTCGCCGCGACCCTGGCCGCCCGTCAGCCGCCGAGCGGCATCGTGGTCGCGCCCGGGACGACGGCCGACTTCCTTGCCCCGCAACCGGTATCGGTCCTGGACCGACCGGACCTCGCCGACGTGCTGACCCGGCTGGGCATCCGCACGCTCGGGGAGTTCGCGGCGCTGCCGGAGGGCGACGTGCTCACCCGGTTCGGCCCCGACGGCGCGCTGGCGCACCGGCTCGCCGGCGGACGTCAGGCCCGCCCCCCGGCGACCCGTCCGCCGGGGGAGGACCTGTCCGTGGCGGTCGCGTTCGACCCGCCGCGCGACGCCGAGCCCGTGGTGTTCGCGGCGCGCGGCCTGGCCGAGCAGCTGCACACCCAGCTGGCGCTGCACGGCGTCACGTGCGACCAAGTGGCCATCGAGGTGGTCACCGACGACGGCCGGCATCGGTCGCGGCTGTGGCGTCATGCCGGACTGCTGTCGGCCGCAGCGGTCGCGGAGCGGGTGCGCTGGCAGCTGGACGCGTGGCGGGCCGGCGGCTCGTCGGACGGCTCGACCCCCGGCGGCGCGGTCGCCGTGCTGCGGCTGGTTCCCGAGCAGCTGGTTCCCGGCGACGGCCATCAAGGGGCGCTGTGGGGGCGGTCGGTGACCGACGAACGGGTGGACCGGGCGGTGACCCGCATCCAGGCGATGCTCGGGCACACGGCCGTCGTCCGTCCGCTGCTCGCCGGCGGGCGCGGTCCCGCGGAGCGCGTGCTGCGCGTGCCCTGGGGCGATCACACCGATCCGCCGCGGCCCGCCGATCGACCGTGGCCCGGACAGGTGCCGGCGCCGGCACCGGCCGTGGTACCGGTCGAGCCGGTACCGGTCGAGGTGACCGATGCCGCCGGCCAGCCGGTCACCGTCAGCGCCCGCTGCGTCGTCTCGGCGGCACCGGCCCGGGTCGTCGGGCTGCCCGGCGCCGACGGCCGAGGGCTGTCGGTCCGGTCGTGGACCGGGCCGTGGCCGGCGGACGACCAGTGGTGGGACGCGGCCGCCGGTCGCCGGCTGGCTCGGTTCCAGGTCGCCATGGACGACGGCCGGGCCTGGCTGCTGCTCGTCGAGGCCGGCAGCTGGCGGGTCGAGGCCGGCTATGACTGACCCGTCAACCGCCGAGACGACTCAGATGGTTGATTCAGCGCCCGACATGCCTGATCTGCCAACCATCCACGTCGTGTCGACGGTTGGGGAGGTGGGGTGAGGCATGGGATTCGACAACCCGGTCGTGCCGTGGCGCGAGGTCGAGCGCCGGCTGTCCTGGTCTTCCGGCGGACCGACGCCCACGCCCACGCCGACGCCCACGCCGATCCCGACCTGGCACGGGTACTCCACGCCCCGGGACCTCGAGCTGACGCCGGCGCCGGTCGGTGCCGTGCCCTGGGTCGAGCTGCACTGCCACTCTGCCTACAGCTTCCTGGACGGGGCCAGCGAGCCCGACCAGCTCGTCGCCGAGGCGTCCCGGCTGGGTCTGGAGGCGATCGCCGTCACCGACCACGACGGCATGTACGGCGCCGCGCGCCTGGCCGAGGCGGCGACCTGGGCCGCGCAGCACGGCGCGTCGATCGGCACGGTGTTCGGCGCGGAGCTCAGCCTGGGCCTGACCGCCCGGCAGAACGGCGTGAGCGACCCCGTCGGGGAGCACCTGCTCGTGCTGGCCCGGGACCAGCAGGGCTACGGCCGGTTGGCGGGCGCGATCAGTGCCGCTCAGCTGCGTGGGACGAAGGGGGCGCCGGTCTACGACCGGGCCGCGCTGGCCGACGCCGCCGGCGGGCACTGGGCGAGCCTCACCGGCTGCCGGAAGGGAGCGGCACCGGCGGCGCTGGCGGCCGGCGGGCCCCGCGCGGCGGAACGGGCGCTGCGTGCACTGGTCGAGGAGTTCGGCCGCGAGCACGTCTACGTCGAGCTCACCGACCACGACCTGCCGCTCGACGACGACCGCAACGACGCCTTGTACGCGCTGGCGGGCGAGGTCGGCGTCGCGGTGGTCGCGACCAACAACGTCCACTACGCCCGCCCGCGCGACGCGCAGCTGGCCCAGGTGCTGGCGGCCGTCCGGGCCCGCCGCAGCCTGGACGACCTGGCCGGGTGGCTGCCCGTGGCCGGCACCGCGCACCTGCGCTCGGGGGCGGAGATGGCGGCCCGGCTGGCGCGCTACCCGGGAGCGTACGAGACCACGGTCGAGCTGGGGCGTGCGTGCGCGTTCGACCTGCGGCTGCTGGCTCCCGATCTCCCGCCGCGCC
>JAFIHP010000283.1 GCA_017849335.1 Actinomycetales bacterium
CGTAGGTGTTGAACAGGCGCACGACCTTGATGTCCAGGTCATGCTGGCGGCGGTAGTCGAAGAACAGGGTCTCGGCGGCACGCTTGCCCTCGTCGTAGCAGGCCCGCGGTCCGATCGGGTTGACGTTGCCCCAGTAGTCCTCGCGCTGCGGGTGGACGGCCGGGTCGCCGTAGACCTCGGACGTCGACGTGAGCAGGATGCGGGCCCCGGTCCGCTTGGCCAGGCCGAGCATGTTGATCGAGCCGTGTACGGCGGTCTTGGTCGTCTGCACCGGGTCCCGCTGGTAGTGGACGGGCGACGCCGGGCAGGCCAGGTGGTAGATCTCGTCGACCTCGACGTAGAGCGGGAACGTCACATCGTGCCGGAGCAGCTCGAAGCGCGGGTTGTCCCGGAACGCCTGGACGTTGTCGCGCGTGGACGAGTAGAAGTTGTCCACCGCGAGGACCTCGTGGCCCTCGTTCAGCAGCCGCTCGCACACGTGCGACCCGATGAATCCGGCTCCGCCGGTGACCAGCACGCGCTTGAGTCCGCTCACGATCGGCCACCCTAGCGAGGCCGGGAGGCCGACCCGGCTCTCAGCGCGCGGCCAGTCGCTGGAGGTAGGCCCCATAACCGCTCTTGGTGAGCGGCTCGGCGAGGGCGGCGAGGTCGTCCGACGAGATCCACCCGTTGCGCCAGGCGACCTCCTCCACGCAGCCGACCTTCGTGCCCGTCCGGTCCTCGATGACGCGGACGAACTCCCCGGCGTCCTGCAACGACCGGAACGTCCCGGTGTCCAGCCAGGCGGTTCCCCGCTCGAGGACGGTGACGGTCAGCGCTCCGGACCGCAGGTAGTGGTCGTTGACGGCCGTGATCTCCAGCTCGCCACGGGCGCTGGGCCGCACCGCCTTGGCAACCTCGACGACCGACCCGTCGTAGAAGTACAGCCCCGGCACGGCGTAGGAACTGCGCGGGTCCTGCGGCTTCTCCTCGATCGAGAGCACGCGGCCGTCCGCGTCGAACTCGACCACGCCGTACTCACGAGGGTTCGCGACCTCGTACGCGAAGACGTGCGCACCGGTGACGCCCGTCAGGGTCGACAGCCGCCGGCCAAGGCTCGGCCCGTAGAAGAGGTTGTCGCCGAGGATGAGGGCCGCCCCGTCACCGGCCAGGAAGTCCTCGGCGATGAGGAACGCCTGCGCGAGGCCCTCGGGCCGAGGCTGCACCGCGTACTCCAGCCGCATCCCCCACGCGGACCCGTCGCCGAGCAGCCGCGAGAACGCCGCAGAGTCGTCCGGCGTCGTGATGACGAGCACGTCGCGCAGCCCGGCCGCCATCAAGGTCGCGAGCGGATAGTGGATCATCGGCTTGTCGTAGACGGGGAGCAGCTGCTTGCTCACGCCGATGGTGATCGGCCACAGCCGCGAGCCGGTCCCGCCGGCGAGGATGATCCCCTTCACGCCCGGTAACGCTACCGGCCCCGCGGCGGCAGGAGCCCCTTCGCACTCGACTTGGCCTTCGCCCACCGGTCGTCCTCGACGGTCACCGCGAGCAGGACGTTGACCGCCAGTCGACGGAGCGTCCGCAGTGCGTGCCGGGGCGACTGCGCGAACTCCTCCGGGGCCAGGCGAAGCCGGTTGCGCACCATGGTCATCCGCCGCTGCGGCGCGTGGCCCGTGGCCAGCACGGTCCTCCCCAGCAGCCGAACCGTCCGCGCATGGCCGACCCGGTGGCGGATCGACAGCCCCGGAGCCACCACGACCAGGCGACCGGACGCGCGGATCCGCACGCAGGCCGCCGCGTCGACGGCGTCGATCCCGAAGCTCTCGTCGAAGCCCCCGATCGCCTCGAGCGCCTCGAGCCGCCATGCCGTCCCGGTCTGGATGACCTCGGGCGTCGTCGGAACACCGGACACCAGATCGATGGGGTACCCGAACGCGCCGCTGTCGTCGTCGACGCGTCCCGCGGCCACCGCACCCACCCGGTCACCCAGGACGGCGGTGGCCCGGTCGATCGCCGCCGCGAGGTCGGCCACGTACCCGTCCGCGAGCACGGAGTCCTGGTCCACGGTCAGGAGCCACTCGGCACCGGACTCACGCGCCCCCCGGATGCCGGCGTTGAGGCTGCGCGCGATGCCGGCGTTACGCGCGTGCCGGACGACGACGACCCCGCGATCGGCCACGTCGCGCAGCACCGGGTCGGCCGTGCACGGGCTGGCGTCATCGGCGACGACCACGGGCAGGCCCGATCCGGTCAGGACGTCGACGAGTGCCAGCACGTCGGCCGGGTCGGGCCGGTAGGTCGGCACGACCGCAGCGATCGGGCTCGCCATGCGGCCAGGGTATCCAGGCACGCCGTCCATGAGCGATCGAATGGTTGGCCACAATGGTCCGATGACCGATCATGGCGCCGGACAACGCGCCGCCACGGAGCGACCGTCCGGCATCGCGACGGTCGTGGTCGCCGTGCTGGCGATCGGGTCGGTCGCGGCGGCCGCCATTCGGGCGATGCCGAACATGGGATCCCCCGATCGCGGTGTCTTCGTGTCGACCGCCGAGCGGATGGTGGCCGGCGACCGCCTCTACGTGGACGTCTGGGACAACAAGGACCCGGTCTTCTACTACCTGATGGCGGCGGGGCGGCTGGTCAGCCCGCTCATGGACTACGTGCTCGAGGTGGGCTGGCTGGCGGTCGTCGCGGTGGCGACCTACGCGCTGGCCCGCCGGGCCTCGGGAGCGACCCTGCCGGCCGTCCTCGCGGCGGCGACAGGACTCGTCGCGGTGACGGGCGCCGCGTACATCGCGGGCTACACGTACCTGCCGGGCACCGCGCTGGTCCTGGTAGTCGCAGCCCTGACCGCCGATCGGCGCGACGTGTGGGTCGGCGTCGCGTTCGGCGTGCTGCTGTTCACCAAGCCGATGATGGCCCCCCTGGCCCTCGTCGCCCTGGCGCCGTGGTGGTGGCGCACGCGCTCGGTCCGCTCGGTGGGCCGGATGGCCGCCGGACTGGCTCCGGTGGCCGTGGCGTTCGTCGTCCTCCTCGCCGCGCGGGGCGAGCTCGGTGGGTGGGTCGCGGCGCAGCTCGACAACGTCGGGTACTCCCAGCAGCGCCTGCGCGACAACGGTCAGAACCCGGTCATCGACCATCTGTCCCGCGTCATCGGCGCCCACGAGATCGTCATGCTCGCGCTCCTCACCGTGGTCGGGGTCGCGATCGTGTGGTGGTCGCGACGGCGGGCGGACGCCGCCTCGCGGGACGCCGCGACACTGGCGGTCGCGATGCTGGCGACCGCGGTCATGTCGGTCCTGGTGATCGCCGCCACCGGGCTCGGACCCTGGCACAACCAGCTGATCCAGCCGGCGGCCGTGCAGGCAGCGGCACTGCTGGCCGTCCCCGCTGCCTGGCTGCTGCAGCGCCCGGTCACCGCCGTGGCCTGCCTGCTGCTGGCTCCGATCGCCGGCTGGGCGCTGGGCGGGGCCGCGACGGTGTCCGACTACCGCGACTCGGCGCGGTTCTACCGGGGGAGCATCGGCGTCCTGCTCCAGGTCCCGCCGGACGCCCAGTCGATCCTCGATCTCGGGCCGACCGGCACCTACGCCCGGCTGGGCGGGGAGTACGACGACGGTCACGCGCACGGGCTCGGCGGATGGCGGCTTGCCTGCCCCCGGTTCCACCAGTACTTCTTCCAGCCCGCCAGCACGCTCGAGCCCGTCCTGGCCTGCGTCGCGACAGCACCGGTGGTCCTCGTGTCCCCGACCTTCGCCCCCCGGCCTGCCGACATGCAGACGCCCGACTGGAACGCGTTCGTCCAGCAGGGCGAGGAGCTGCTGGCGGCCGACTACGACTGCGTCGCGCACGAGGGGTTCCGCCTGTGCACCCGGAAGACCGGCTGAACGGCTGGTCCGGTCATCCGGCGGTTCGCGGCCCGTCGGTCGGTAAGGTACTAGCGCGCTCGGGCCCGGGCGCCGACCGATCGACGGAGGAACCGTGACCGAGGCAAAGCGCGCCTTCATCACCGGCGTGACAGGCCAGGACGGCTCCTACATGGCCCAGCAGCTGCTGGAGCGGGGCTACGAGGTGCACGGCCTCGTGCGCCGGTCCTCGACCTTCAACCGGAGCCGGATCGACCACCTGCACCACGACGAGCACATCCCCGGCCGCAACCTCCATCTTCACTACGGCGACGTCACCGACGCCTCCCGCATGTCGCAGTTGATCTACGACCTGCGTCCGCACGAGGTCTACAACCTCGCCGCCCAGTCGCACGTGCGCGTGTCGTTCGACGAGCCGGCGTACACCGCCCAGGCCACCGGGGTCTCGACGCTGAACCTGCTCGAGGCGATCCGCAGCGTCGACACCTCGATCCGCTTCTACCAGGCGTCGACCAGTGAGATGTTCGGGGCGAGCCCGCCGCCGCAGAACGAGCAGACCCCGTTCTACCCGCGCAGCCCGTACGGCGCGGCCAAGGTGTACTCGTACTGGATCACGCGGAACTACCGCGAGGCGTACGACATGTTCGCGGTGAACGGCCAGCTCTTCAACCACGAGTCGCCGCGTCGCGGCGAGACGTTCGTGACCCGGAAGATCACCCGGGCCGTCGCGAACATCGTGAAGGGCACCCAGTCGGAGCTGTGGATGGGCAACCTGGACTCCGTCCGTGACTGGGGCTACGCCCCGGAGTACACCGACGGCATGTGGCGCATGCTGCAGGCCGAGGCCCCCAGCGACTACGTGCTGGCGACGGGCTCCGCGTACACGATCCGCGACTTCCTCGGGTTCGCGTTCGAGCACGTCGGCCTCGACTGGCACGACTACGTCCGTTTCGATCCCAAGTTCCTGCGCCCGACCGAGGTCGACGTGCTGATCGGCGATGCCGCCAGGGCCCGCGACGAGCTCGGCTGGCAGGCGGCCGTGCTGCCGCCCGAGCTGGCCCGGATCATGGTGGACGCCGACATCGCCCGGTTGGACGGCGCGCCCGAGGGACAGTTCTAGCGGTTGCTGGCGCCATGAGGACGGCACTCATCACCGGCGCGGCCGGGCAGGACGGGATCCTGCTGTCGCAGCTGCTCGCCGCCGAGGGCTACCGCATCGTCGGCGTCATCAAGCCCGGGACGTCCGGTGCGGTGCTGCATGCCTACGCCCCGCAGGTCGAGGTCGTCGACTGCGACCTGGCCGATCTGGAGGGGCTCGCTGACCTCGTCGCGCACATCGGGCCGGACGAGGTCTACAACCTCGGCGGCGTGAGCTCGATCGTCGAGTCCGTCAACCACCCGGAGATGACCCATCGCGTGAACGTCGAGGCCGTGGCCACCCTCCTCGACGCGATCGCCGCCCTGCCGCGCCCGTGCGCGCTCGTCCAGGCCGCCTCGGGCACCGTGTTCGAGGACAGCCCGACGGCCCCGCAGAACGAGAGCACCCCGCGCGCTCCCCGGACGCCGTACGCATGCGCCAAGGCCGAGACCCTCGACCTGGTGGCGAGCGCTCGCGCGGCCGGGGTCCACGCGTCGGCGGCGATCCTCTACAACCACGAGTCGCCGCTGCGGGGCAGCGGCTTCGTCACCCGCCGGATCACCGAGGGTGCCGCCCGCAGCGCCGCGGGCCTGCAGGAGACCCTCGAACTCGGCAACATCGAGGTCTGCCGCGACTGGGGGTGGGCACCCGACTACGTCCGGGGCATGCGCGCGATGGCCAGCGCCACGACGCCGGACGACTACATCCTCGCCACCGGAGAGGCGCACTGGCTCCAGGAGTTCCTGCAGATCGCGTTCTCGGCCGTGGGAATCGACGACTGGACGCAGGTGGTCGTCACCCGTGAGGACCTGCGCCGCAGCACCGACCCGGTAGCGCTCCGCGGCGACAGCACGAAGGCGTACCAGGAGCTGGGCTGGCGGCACACCCGCACGTTCGCCCAGATCGCCGAGGAGATGGTCGCCTACGACGTCCGGATCGTCCGGGAGCCCCAGGCGCTCTGGCACGAGACATGACCGACCGGCGCCGGGTCTCGTTCGCGCAGAACGCCGAGGACGTGCGCGTGTGGCGCGCCTTCCGTGACGCGGACCCGACGACGCTGCGCTACGTCGACGTGGGCGCGAACGAGCATCGGCACCTGTCCATCACGGCGAGCCTGCACGACGAGGGGTGGCGCGGCGTCCTGATCGAGGCGGACCCGGTGCTGGCCGAGGAGCTGCGGGTCCACCGGCCGGACGATCTCGTCATCGAGGTCGCCGCCGCCGGCGGCGACGGCGAGCTGGTGTTCCACCGCGTGCCAGGCACGGGACTCGGCACGCTCGACGCCGACGAGGCCGCTGCCGCCGCCGCGCGTGGCTTCGCCGTGGAAACCGTCACCGTTCGCACACGGGCGCTGGACGACGTCCTGGACGAGGTCGGCCTCGGCGACGTCCACTTCATGACCATCGACGTCGAGGGTGCCGAAGCCGTTGTCCTGCAAGGTCTCTCGCTGACCCGACATCGACCGTGGACGCTGTGCGTGGAGGCAGTGCTCCCGGGCACGAGCGAGCCCAGCGAGGGCGCATGGGAGCCGGGGCTGCTCGCCGCCGGCTACCGCTTCGTCGCGTTCGACGGAGTCAACCGCTGGTACGTCGCGGTGGAGCATGCCGACCTCGCACCGGCCCTGTCGGTGCCCTTCAACGCGATCGACGCCGGGGAGCACGGGTGGGTCGTCGCCGACCATGCCGCGACCCGCACCCGAGCCGACCGGGCCGACGTCCGACGGGCGTGGACGCGCGAGCTGATCCTGCACGACATCGCCGGTGAGGTGCCTCGGGCCGAGTACGAGCGCCAGATCGCCGAGCTGCGCGGGGCCCTCGTCGCCGTGGAGGGGTCGCGCACCTTCCGCTACTCGCGCAAGGCCGCCCGGATCGCCAAGGGCGTCGTGTTCCGGGCCCGCCAGGCGGTCGACCACCTGCCGGCGCCGGTCCGGGCGTCGATGGTCCGCTCGCGGCACCGGCGCCTGGTGTCCGCCGCCATGGGACAGCTCACGGATCCGGCCTACCTCGGACGCCCGCCGGTCGACGTGGTCGGCTGGATCACGCCCGACGGGCTGCCGGACGGACCGACCGCCGGATTCCAGCTCGACCCGCTGACCAGCGCCGACGCGGTCGCTGCGCGGGCGTGGCTCGATGCCGGGCCGTACGACACCGACGACCTCCTCGACCGCCGCACCGACAACCACGGCGACGAGCTGGGGCGCACCGCCGCGGCACTGCGTGAACGGCTGCGGATCGCCGACCGACCGGCCAGTCCGCGATGGGCAGGTGGCGCCGACGTGCTGTTCGACGCTCGCTGCCTGCAGACCCCGGCGTTCGGCACCCGCGGCATCGGACGGTTCGCCCGGGCTGCGCTCGACGGTGTCCGCGCGTCCGTCGGCGACGACCGCCTGGTCCTGCTCGTCGACCCCGGACTCGAGCCGCTCCCGGCCGACCTCGCCGGAGCAGCCCGCCAGGTGCGGCGCGTCGACGAGCGCGAGGTGCCGCGCTACGGAGCGCTCGTCCAGCCGTCGCCGATGACCGCGACCGCACTGCCGTTGCTCCCGCTGCTGCACAGCGAGGCGAAGAAGGTCGCCGTCGTCTTCGACTTCATCCCGATGCACTACCCGACCGTCTACCTGCGGCATTTCGCCGCGCGCGCCGAGTACGCGGCGGCGCTCGACGCCCTCCGGCTGTACGGCGAGTTCGTGTGCATCTCCGCACTGGCACGCACCGAGCTGCTCACGCTCCTCGGTCGCCCGGGAGAGGGTCCCGAGGCGGTGTCCGCCGTCGTCGCGTGGCCTCGCGACGTACTGCCGGCCGGCCAGGAGATGCCCGCGGCGCACGGCACCGGCCCGATCGTCGTGATGACGGGCGACGAGCCGCGCAAGAACACCTTCGGAGCACTCGCGGGCATCGGCGCCGCCACCGCGGGCGATCCCGGTCGCGACGTGGTCGTCATCGGCATGGCCGGCCAGGGGGACCGCGTCCACCACTGGTCCATCGCGGCCGCGATGCGCCCCGGCGAGGCGCGCACGCTGGACCGGATCAGCGACGACGAGATGCAGGCGCTGCTCGCGTCAGCGAGCCTGGTCGTCGTCGCCTCCTTCGACGAGGGCCTGTCGCTGCCGGTGATCGAGGCCTTGCGAGCCGGGGTGCCCGTCGTCGCTGCTGACATCCCGGCGCACCGCGAGCTCATCGGCACGGGGTCCTTCCTCGCCGACCCGGCGAGCCCGACGTCCATCGCGTCCGCCGTCCGGCGGCACGCGGGCCGGGCGAGCACCCAGCAGCGGCAGGCGCAGCGTCTCCTCCAGCACAAGCATCAGGTGCTGGAGGACGTCGTGGGTGCGATGGTCGGCAGTGCCGCCAAGGCCGCCAGCGTCGATCTGCCGTCAGCGGCGATCAACGTGAGCGGTCGCACGCTTCGGGTGGGTATCGGCACGCCGTGGGCCCCGCAGCGTTCCGGGGTCGCCGACTTCTCGACGACCACGACGATCGAGCTCGCCCGTCTCGCCGACGTGACCGTCTATGCGACCGCCGACGCGGACGTCGCCGGCACGACGCCGGACGGCGTCCGCATCACCGCCGCGCGGATCGAGGACGTCCTCGACCACGGGACCGACGACGACGTGTTCGTCTCGGTCGTCGGCAACAGCCACTTCCACCTGCCGTTCCTCGCCTGCATCGACGCGGTCGACCCGGTCGTCGTCTCGCACGACACCCGGCTGGTCGAGCTGTACCTCGCCCTGCGCGGTCGGGGAGGCGTCGAACAGCTGATGCTGCGCGGCACCGGGCGTCGATCGCTGTGGCCTCCGCTGGACGAGCAGATCGACGACATGCGGCTGCTGGAGGACGCCGGCTTCTGGGAGGTCGCCCGTCGCGCGCGCATGCTCGTGATGCACACGCCGACGGCGGCGCCGCGGATCGAGGCCGAGACCGGCGTGCGTCCCCGGCTGCTCCCGTTTGCCAACCAGCGGGCGCCGCACGGAGAGGTCACCGAGGCCATGCGCGCTCAGGCACGCCATCGGCTGGGCTTCGACGACGGCCCGATGGCCGGGACCATCCACCTGGGGACGTTCGGCTACGTCGACACCCGCACCAAGATGACCGACGTGGTCATCGAGACCGCCGCGTGGCTCACGCAGTGGGGGCATCGCGTGTCGCTCCACCTGGCCGGATCCGGAGGGACCGCCGACGTCGACGCCCTGACCCGACGGGCCCAGGAGGCCGGGATCGCCCACTTCGAGGTGACGGGGTTCCTCGACGACGTCGCGTTCCGCGACTACCTGCTCGCCGTCGACCTGGGACTGCAGCTGCGCATCAGCCCGGTGCTCGGGGTGAGCGGGCCGCTGAGTGATCTCGCGGCGTACGGGACTCCGGCCGTGGCGTCCTCCGGGCTGGCGGCGGACGTCGACACGCCCGCGTACGTCGACCGGCTCCCTGACGACGTCAGCCCGGTCCTCGTCGCTGAGGCGGTAGAGCGGGCCGTGGCGAACCCGTTGCCTCATGCCGAGCGCGAGGAGCTGCGTCAGGCGTACCTCGCGGAGAAGTCCCCGGCCCGCTACGCCCAGGCGCTGCTGGAGCTGCTGTCCGAGGCCGCGAGGTGATGACACCGTGACCTACGTCGGTATCGACCTCGAGCAGTTCCTCCGCGACCCGTACGGGTCGGGGATCCAGCGGGTCCTGCAGTACCTGGCGATCGAGTGGCCGGCCGACATCGCCTCCGCCGACTTCGTCGTTCCCGTCGAGGACCAGTTCGCGCTGCTCACGCCGAGCCAGGCTGCCCAGGCCCTGTCCATCCCGTTCGCGCCTCGCGAACCCGGCTCGGACCTGCGCGCGGCGGTCGCGGCGTCGATCGCCGAGAGCGGTGCGACCCGGGTGAAGGCCGGCGATCTCGTCGCGCTCTACGACACGTGGCTGCTTCCCGAGGTGTCGTACCTGCCTGCCGTCCTGGAGCGGTTCCCCCTCATGTCGCGGTGCATGCCGACCACGATGATCGGGTACGACACGTTGCCGATGAGCGAGCCCGCGAACTACCGGTTCCGTCCGGGGACCGCAGGCGACGTGAGCGAGTACTTCCGGCTGCTCGCGACGGCGGACTCCGTCGTGTGCATCAGCGCCTACGCGCGAGACAGCATCCTGGGCCGGCTCCGGCGCGATCCGGCACTGCCCATCACCGTCGCCCACCCAGGTGGCGACCACCTCGACGTGCGCACGGGCCGCCCTCCGCTGCGTCCGACGTTCCTGCGGCTGGGCACGATGGAGGCTCGCAAACGACCCGTCGAGATCCTGCAGGGGTTCACCGCGGCCGTCGATGCCGGGGCGGTCGCCGACCTCGTCTTCGTCGGCGGTCCTTCCGCGTCGGACGACGCGATCAACACGGCCGTCCGAGCGGCGGCCGACTCCGTCCTCCCCGTGACGTGGATCGTCGGCGCGACCGACGACGAGGTCCGCGACCTGATCAACCGTGCCAGCGTGTTCGTGTCGGTCGGCGTCGAGGGCTACGGAATCCCGGTCCTGGAGTCCATCCGGCAGGGCACGCCCGTGCTCTACGACGGGATCCAGCCCGCGGGCGACGTGATGGCGGGACACGGCGCACGCCGCGTGCCCGCGATGACGCAGGACGAGCTGGTGCGGATGTTCGTCGAGTACAGCGCGCCCGGCACGGTCGCGGGGCTCACCGCCGAGATCGACCCCGATGCGGTGCCGACCTGGGCTGACTTCGCCCGCCACGTCGCCCGGGCGTGCGTGACCTGAGGTCTGGTCACGCACCTACCGGCCGCAGCCCAGTCCGATGATGCGGAAGCCGCTGGCCTGCGCGGCGACGGTCGAGCCACCGGCCAGGACGGGCCCCTCCCCGTCGACCGGCCCGACGAGCCAGCGGACTCCGTCATCGCACAGGGTCGTCACCGAGGGGCTGTCACCGGCGAGCGCCTCGTCCACCGCGAGACGACGTGCGTCGAACTCCCTCGCACTCCCCGTGACGCTCAGGTTCGTCGACAGTCGCCCGTACGCGGCGTAGGGGACCAGCCGGCCCGCGAACAGCGCCGGCGTGATCCGTCGGTCGTCGTAGGCGACGACATCGCCCGGGTGGCTGACCCGGGCGAGCTGCTGCGACAGGGCGTCGATCTCGTCCGGCGACAACGGCGGCAGCGGTTCGCCCCCGTCCCACGCGGTCGCGGTCTCGCCTACGGATGTCGGCACGCCGATCGACCCGACGCCGAGCCGGTTGGCCAGCACGACAGTCACGGCACTCATCGTCGCGGCGGTGACCAGCAGCGGCACGGTCGCGCCCGCGTACCCCCGTCGCCGCAGGAGCCAGGCCGCCACGGCGACGGCGATCCCCAGGATCACCAGGAACACGACCTGCGCGACAACCGTCACGGCCAGCCCGCCGCTCACGCGCATGGCGCCGGCCCACACGACAGCCGTGCCCACGGCGACGACCGCCGCAGCGACGACCACGTGCCGGCGAGCACGGGCCTCGCTCAGGGACCGACGCACTGCCCGGCCAGCTCCGACGGCGGAAATCACCCAGACGACGGTCGTCGCGGAGACCAGGAACCAGGTGTTGTTCGGCCGTGACTCGGCCATCAGCCACAGCGGCGCGAGGCCCTCGACCGCAAGCCCGGCACCGAGAGCGGTCGCACGCGACCACTGCCGGACCGGGCGCGCCGCGAGGAAGATCAGTCCGGCCCAGCCCGGCACCAGTGCGAGGGTCGTGGCCACGGTGGGCTGGAGCGAGGTCCACAGCGCCGCGGGGTCACGCACGTCCCGCAGCCCCAGGCCGCCACCGTCGGCCTGCCCGCTCTCCAGCAGCACGAACGCCGCGACGGCTCCCGCCACGCACGCCGCGACGACCGCGACCGTCGGACGGCGGGCCGGATCGCCTCGGAGGTAGGCCACCACGGCCAGGACCACCACGGCGCCGACGAGAACGGCCCCCGCGCTCAGCTTGGTGCCGGTCAGCACGAAGGCGACGCCGGTGAAGACGACGACGAGCAGGACGGGACGCCGACGCGGGAGGTACACCGCGAGGAAGCAGGCCAGGACCAGGATCGGCCCGGACACCGTCTGCGACAGCGAGTCCCAATTGACCGGAACGATCGACAGGTCTCCGACGAACCGGCCGATCACGACGAGCAGAGCGGCCAGCCAGGCGACCCACAGGGGGGCCCGCGCGCGGGCGGCCCAGGCCGCGGCGAGGAACGCGAGGCCGGCGATCGCGACGACCGGAAGCGCCCGGGTCATCCCGGCGAACGCCGCGGAGCCCGTGAACGACTCCAGCCCGGCGGACATGGCGTAGGACAACCAGTGGTACCGCAGCGGCCAGTCCGACATGCCGCCCGTCCCGGACCCCGTCGTGTGACTGGCCGTTCCCACGACCTGCAGGAAGAGGCTGTCCGGGTGGAACGTGGTGTAGTCGATCGGCTGGGTCAGGCGATAGCGCTCCCACTGGTAGCGGTTCAGGGCGAGGGCGACCAGGGACGCACACGCCCCCGCTGCCAGGACTCCCGGCCGCGCATCGATCCGCGGGACCGCGAGCAGTCCGGGTCTCACCGCGGAGACGACCGCCGCGACGACCGCCAGCACGGGAAGGGACAGCCACGTGACGGCGTCGGACCGGAGCACCAGGCCCACCGCCATCGCCCACACCAGCGCGACCGCCACGCCGCCGCCGACGACCTCCGCCGCCGACACCCTCCGCCGCTGGAACACTGCCAGCAGCCCGCCGCCGGCCGCGATGTTGGCCGCCAGGACGATCGACACGGCGATCGCGTCCCTGAGGGTCAGTCCCGACCACGCGAGGACAGCGGCCAGCGCGACAGCCAGCACGAGCGCGGTCGTCAGGACGACACCCCAGGACCGCCACGACGAAGACACCTGCCGACTCCCCCCTGTGTCGTCGTTCGAGTCTAGGTCGCCCATCGACGGCAGCAGCTTGGCTACGCGATCCAGTGGCCCGTCACGAAGCCGACGACGCCCACCAGCATCAGCGGGAGCGCCACGACGACCCAGGCAGCCAGGACCCACCGTCGGCGCGTGGCCCACACGCCGATCAGCACCCAGACGGGGAACAGGGTCAGGTAGGAGCGCGGCACGGAGTAGTACACGTTGCTCGTCGCCAGGGCGACGAGGGTGAGGCCGACGTAGGTCGCCTCCGCCCACCAGCGTTTCACCAGCAAGATCACGACGACCGCCGCCATCCCGACGACCGCGAGGATCTCCAGCCGGTACTGGACGGCGAACGTGGCCGTGACACCGTCGTGGAACGCCAGGTTCCAGGTCGCCTCCCACGTCTCCCACGGCGTGGAGAGGTGCCGGTGCCACCCGGTCGACTGCGCGTCCAGCCACGTCGTCCAGCTGCCGGAGCGCGCGTGGTAGCACGCGACCACCCCCGCCATCGCCGCGAAGGGGAGTGCGAGCCAGGGCAGGTCCCGCCAGCGTCGCGGTCGGTCGACGACGAACAGCACGACCAGGGCGACGGCCAGGAACAGTCCGTTGACTCGCACCACGCTCGCGGCCGCCGCGAGCAGGCCGGCCCACATCCAGCGGTGCTGGCGCGCCAGCAGCCACGCGCTGAACGCGAACGCGCAGAACAGCGCCTCCGGGTACGGCGCGGCCAGGTAGACCGCAGCCGGTGCCATGACCCACGCCACGACGGCGTACTCGCCCCGGCCGCCCTCCCTCGCGGTCAGTCGCGACAGCGCCCAGGCGGCGACGAAGCCGGCGACCGCCGCGACCGCGAGGCCGGCCAGCGTCGGGTGGATGTTCAGCTTGCCGAAGACCCACAGCAGGGCCGGGTAGCCGGGCAGGAAGGCGTAGTTGCTCTCGAAGCCCGGCGCCCCGTACCCGGACTGGGCGATGCTCGCGTACCAGTCCAGGTCCCACTGGTGCCACGCGGCGATCGGACCGAGGGACGGCGTCTCCTGCGTCCCGTCGCCGACGAACATCGACGCGGGCCCCGCCAGAACCCACGTCGCATAGGTCGCCGCGACGAAGACCATCACGCGCGAGCCGAACCACACCGACGCGACCGGCCACACGTCGCTTCGGCGCATCGCCGTCATCGCGCGACCCACGGATACCACTGTGCGCTCATGACCTGGGAGTCGCCTGCCAGGCGGCCGTCACGATCCTGTGGATCCCGGTCGGGGTCCGCCGACCGTGCGGTCTACCGCGGTGCCGCCCGACGGTCGGATAGCGTCGCCCCATGACCGAGCGCCGCACCCTGGTGGCGATCCCGGCGTGGAACGAGGAGCGCTCCATCGCCTCGGTGATCGAGAGGGTCCGCGAGCACCGCCCCGAGGCGGACATCCTGGTCGTGAGCGACGGCTCGACCGACCGGACCGCCGAGTACGCCCGGGCCGCCGGAGCGACCGTGGCCGTGCTCCCGTTCAACGTGGGCGTCGGCGGTGCCATGCGGACGGCCTTCCTGTACGCCGCCCGCGGCGAGTACCAGGCCCTCGTGCAGGTCGACGCCGACGGCCAGCACGAGCCGGCGGAGCTCGACGCCCTCATCGACGGCCTCGACGCAGCGGACATCGTCGTGGGCAACCGGTTCCATCCCGGCTCCACGTACGTGGTGCACGGTCCCCGCCGCTGGGCGATGACGCTGCTGTCGGCAGCCCTGTCACGCATGGCGCACTCTCCGATCCAGGACACGACGTCCGGCTTCCGCTCGGCCGGTCCGCGAGCCATCTCGCTTTTCGCCGTGGAGTACCCCGCGGAGTACCTCGGTGACACGGTCGGCTCGCTCACGATCGCGATCCGTCACGGGCTCGTCGTCCGCGAGGCGCCGGTCACGATGTACTTCCGCGAGCACGGCCGGCCCAGCAAGAACGCCCTGTGGTCGGCGCTCTACCTCGGCCGCGCGACCCTCGCCCTCGTCGTGACCCTGCTCCAGCGCGGCAAGCGGCCAGCCCGGGCGGACCTCGCATGACCGCCAACGTGCTCGCCGCGGTCGCGGCCGTCGTCGTCTTCGCGTTCATCCTCTGGTTGCTGCGTCGCGGTGTGCTGAAGGAGAAGTACGCCGTCCTGTGGCTGTTCGTCTCCGTCGTCGCCGCAGTCCTCGCGATCGTCCCCGGCGCCGCGCGCTGGGTGGCGACCGCCGTCGGAGTCGAGATCCCGGCCAACCTGCTGTTCTTCGTCACGATCGTGCTGCTCGTGCTCGTGAGCGTCCAGCTGAGCTACGAGCTCAGTCGGCAGGACGCGAAGATCCGCCGGCTGGCCGAGGAGTCCGCCTTGATCGAGGAGCGCCTGCGCCGCCTCGAGGGGCGTGACGGCGGGCCGTCGAGCCCGTGAGTGCGCCCGTCCTGCTGATCGGATTCAACCGTCCCGACCTGCTCGCTCGCGTCATCGACCACGTGCGCGCGGGCCGCCCCGAGCGGGTGTACCTCGCCGTCGACGGGCCCCGCCCGGATCGGCCCGGCGAGGCGGAGAGCGTCCGCGCCTGCCAGGAGCTGGTCCGTGGTCTGGACTGGGGATGCCGCGTGCAGACGCTCTTCCGGGAGTCCAACCTCGGCTGCGGACGCGGGGTGTCCGGTGCGATCTCCTGGTTCTTCGAGCACGAGGAGAGCGGGGTGATCCTCGAGGACGACATCCTCGTCGACCCGACGTTCTTCGGCTACGCCGACGCGATGCTCGACCGCTACCGCGACGACCCACGGGTCTTCGCGGTGAACGGCACCAACTTCGTGCCGCCGAGCGCCGTGACCGGCCCCGGGGACTACCGCTTCTCGCGCATCCCGATCGTCTGGGGCTGGGCGACCTGGCGCCGGACGTGGCAGCAGTACTCGTTCGACATCGCGGGCTGGCGTCGCCAGCTGCCCCTGCGACGCGCCTGGCCGGCGATGGGCGGGACCTGGCAGTCGCTCGCGCTCTGGTCGGCCAACTTCGACCTCATGGCCCGGCACACGATCGACACCTGGGACCTGCAGCTCGTCCGGGCGGCCATGACCGCCGGGGCGTGGTCCGTGACGCCGAACGTGAACCTCGTCGAGAACGCCGGGTTCCGGGACGACGCCACCCACACGCAGCGCCGACCGGGCTACCTGCGGGCCGTGGAGCCGATGCCGCGCGTGCCGGACCCCGTCCCGGTGCGGCTCGACGAGCGCGCGGACGCCTGGCTCATGCGTTCGGTGTACGGGGCGACGACGCGTGGTCTGGCGGGCCAGGCGTGGCGGGCAGCTCGCCGGCTGACGGGCTGACGCTCGCGCGAGCGCCCACGGGCGGGCGCAGCCGGAAGACCGGCCTCCCGTCGATCGGGGACAGGTGCGAGGGCACCGACGTCCACCCCGGCAGGCCCATGTCGGGCAGCTCCTCGGCCGTCCAGCGGTTGGGCAGCCACGGGTCGGGGTACAGGACGCGGACGTCCGGGTCGCGGGCAGTGGCGACCGCGCCGGCCCACCACGAGAACGTCGAGTTCGGGAGCACCAGCGTCGCGCCCGCCACGAGGTTCCAGAAGTCGTCCCGCGCCGGCTCCCCGGTCAACCGGACGGGGTCGACGACCCGTAGCCCCGCGGACTCCACGAACCGTCGAAGCCACGGGATGAACGCCGGCTCGTCGGCCTGGAGGACGACCTCCTCGATGCCCTCCCCGCGCAGGCGGTCCACGACGGCGTCGTAGTAGGCCGGGGGCAGCTGCCACATCTCGCGGACGTAGTCGGCACGCTGGCGCACGTTGATCACGGCCCGCCGGCGCGCGACGAGCTCGTCGTAGCCGGTGGGTGCCTGCGCCGCCAGCTCGGACGCGACGGTCCGCCAGTCGTCCGCCCACCAGCCCGGGTGCTGCGCGAACGTCTCGAGGAGCACCGGGCGACCGGCCGGAAGGGGGGTCGGCGGCTCGAATGGCGAGAACTGCGACACGACGAACCGCCGCGAGCGCCGCTCGTGTGCCCGCGCGGTCGCGTGGAGCACGGGCGCGAGGGGACCGGGCTGCCTCGCCAGCTCGGACCATCGAGCACGGTCGCGCCGAGAGGGATGGCGGGCACTGACCGACAGCACGTCCGTGATGTCCGGGGAGAACCAGCCTTCGACGAACAGCAGCTCGTACGACGACCTTCCGGTCTCGCGCAGCGCGCGCAAGGTCGCGGCGTACGCGAACAGCTGGTTCCCCAACCCGCCGCGAAGCCAGGTGAGGACGTCCGGTCCCGCCGTCACCCGGAGATCATGTCGACCGCGGCGATCGCGGAGCGGTACGTGGCGTCGAGCCGGTCGGCTCCCGGGCCGACGAGGTCGACGATCCGGTCGCGTAGGCCACCGCTCATTCGCGCGCGCTCGCCGTGCGGGAGGTTGCCCAGGTACGGGTTGTCCAGCTCCTCGGGCGAGATGCGGTCACGGTAGACGTCGTCCCATGTGGTGCCCGCGTCGACCGCGGGCGCTGCAGGAATGCCGATCCGCTCGGACAGGTACGTGGCCACCCCGACGGGTGACGTCGACGCCAGCCAGCTGAACGGGATCACCACCACGCCCGGCGTGCGGGCCAGGTCCGCCAGAGAGCTCCAGGAGTCCTCCTGCGCGCGGACCCACTCGGCCGTGACATCTGCCGGATCGGTCCGCCCCTCGTAGAGCGCGAGGGAGGCCGCACTGTCGACGAACGGCCGGATGCACAAGATCACGCGGGCGACCTCCGTGGCCGCCACCCGGCGGGTGACCGAGGCGTTGTGCTTGGGGTACCACCACAGCCGAAGCGGGTGATCGGGATCCGACCAGCGGCCCGGGGGGACGTGCTGGGGGAACGCGGCGAGGACGAGGTTCTGCAACGAGGTGGTTCCCGACCGGCTGAACCCGGCGACGAACAGGAACGGGCGCTCGAACTCCCCCGCGCCGACGGCCCGGTACGCCGCCTCGTAGGAGTGCTGCCCGGGCAGCCCTTCGTACCGCAGGTACGAGCGGGGGGTCCGGGCACGCTCCAGCAGCCACTGCGTCGTCAGCCAGGGCTCCGTCCGGCGGTGCTGCCACACCCGCTGCCGGCGCCGCTCGACCACCGTCGCGTACGGGCCGCCGAGGTACCACCCGCGCAGGCCGTCACCGGCAGGCGGGAGCGGAGGCGTGTGCCGCACGCCGTCCCACAGGGCGTCGGCGAGCTGCCGGCAGGCAGGATCCCGCGGCAACCTCGCCGTCCGGTCCACAGCCACCTCCCAGCCCGTTCGGCCGATTGTGGCACGCCCGTGTTACGGCGTTCACCCGAAGTTCACCTGGACACCGCGGCGAGACCCGCGGCGAGCGGCTCGAGGCGGGTCAGCCTCGACGTACGCGTCTGCCCAGCCGGCGCAGTGGCGCGGTCGCCCGCCAGGTCCGGCTCGACAGCACGGCGGACAGCGCAGCCGCGTCCGCGGCGGCCGTGTCGGCTCCCACCGCACTGGTGGGGACCTCGGGGAGAGAGCTGATCCGGGTGAAGAAGTCGGCCAGCCCCGCGGCGAACCCGTCCCAGGTCGACCGGCGGACGGCCGCGAGGAGCTGGTCGAGCCGGTCCGCTCGGGCGTGCTCGTCGGACAGCAAGGCGACGAGGTCCGTCGCATAGGCGTCGACCGACCACGAGGCGGGCAGCCCGCGCACGCCCGAGACCTCGTGCAGGGGCCCGAAGTCCGTGAAGGTCGACGGGGTGCCGAGGACGGCCGCCTCGTAGGGCACGAAGCCGAAACCCTCCGCGCTCGACGGGTAGAGCACGGCGGTCGCGTTCGCGAGGAGCCAGGCGCGGCTGGCGGAGTCGACGTGGCCCACGGTGTGCAGCCGGCCGCGCAGATCCAGGTGCCGGGCCGAGAGGTCGTCCTCGGACGCCTTGGAGCTGCTGCTGCGCACGTGCAGCCCGGCGAGCACGAGGTCGCAGGGCTGTCCGGCCCGAAGCGCCTCCTGCCACACCTTGATCGCGAAGTCGCGGTTCTTGTGCACGAAGTCGTTCCCGAGCACGAGCACGAACCGTCGACCCCCGAGGCCGCGAACGACCTCGGCGAGGTCGGAGCCCGGCTCGTCGGGCGCAGCCTCCCGCGAGACGTGGTCGAGTCCCAAGGGGAGCGCGAGGACCCGTTCTGCGTCGAGACGGGGGACCTCGGCCATCAGCCGATCCGCGACGTCGGCGCTGATCGTCGTGATGCCGTCGACGCTGAGGGCGATGCGGCGCTGGAGAGCGCGGTACACGAGCCAGGCGTCACGCGAGCCGTGATAGCGCTCGATGTCGTAGGCGATGAGATCGAGGTAGGTCGTGACGACGCGCGCGCCGAGGTGGCGGGCGGCCGCGATGTTGCTGCGCGCGTCGATCTGGTTCGGGTACCACACGACGTCGGACAGGGGTGGCTCGACGTCCGGCGCGACGACCTCGACGGTCGGCCGGTCGGCGAGGTGGGCCGCGTAGCCCGGCAGCTCGGCGAGGCCGACGAGTCGGATGGCCTCGATCCCGCGCTGGTGTGCCAGCGCTCCCACGGCCGCGGTGGTGAGCACCTGCGCGCCGGTCTCGTGCGGACCGAGCCACGTGACGTCGACCGTGACCGTGAGACGTCCCGGTCGGGTGCGGTGCCGGCGAAGCGCCGCGTGCTGGGCGCTGCCGCGGTCGTCGGCCTCCAACAGGTCGACCTCCGACGGGCCCAGCACGGCCTCGGCGTGCGCGACGTCGGCGTGGTCGGTCACCCACCAGTCGTGCCACAGGCCGCGCTCGGAGGCCCGTCGGAGCCAGTCGCCGACGTCATCGGGATCCGTGGACGCCATCGGGCCGACGAGGTCGACGAGGTCCGTGGCGATCGCCACGAGGGGACCGCTGGCCGTCGTCGCCCGCAGCCACGTGGGAGGACGGGCGGGCCCGGAGACGAGGGAAAGCGACGCGATCCGCGGGTCGGAGTCGATCCGGGCGGAGAACTCGTCCATTCGCTCCATCGTCAGCAGCGCCGGGTCGCCGATGACGGTCAGCCGCCTCCCGCGCCGGGAGCGGAGCTCCTCGCTCACTAGACCGCCTCGTACAGGTGGGGCAGTCGCTGGTCGAGCGCCGGCGAGTAGTACGGGTCCACGGGATAGACCGTCGACCACCGGTCGCGGAACGCACGCGCCTCCGCGGCGTCCGGCTTGTGGCGGGCCATCGACGCTCCCTCGTGGTGGGTCCAGTGCGCGTAGGGCGTCCACGCTACGCGACGACCCTGCTGATGCACCCGGAGGCAGAAGTCGACGTCGTTGAAGTCCCGGGCGAACACCGGGTCGAACCCGCCGACCTCGTCGAAGACCGCGGCCGGGACGAGCATCGCGGCCGCCGTGACTGCCAGGTAGTTGCGCGGTGTCAGCGTGGAGCCGAAGTACCCCGGCTCCTTGCCGGGCCGACCGATCCAGCAGTGGGTCGGGCCGCTGGGCAGCAGGACCATCCCGACGTGCTGCAGCCGGCCGTCCGGGTACGTCAGCCGGCACCCGACGGCACCGACACCGGGGGCCTGGCCCACCTCGAGGAGCCGCGTGACCGGGTTCGGCTCGGCGACGGTCGTGTCGTCGTTGAGGATGAGCAGGTAGTCGCCGGTGGCAGCGGACCGGCCCAGGTTGATCGCCTCGGCGAAGTTGAACTCCTCCGCGCCGTAGACGACGTGCCGTACCGGATGGCGCCCGTGGAAGTCGACCCGGACGTCCGGGATGACGCCGGTCGTCACGATCACGAACTCGAGGCGGGTCTGCGTCTCGAGCTCGACGAGAGAGCGGACCGCGTCGTCGACGAACCTCCTGGTGCCGGCCGTGTTCGGCGTGCCGATCGTCGGGATGATGACCGAGACGAGGGGATCGGCACCGACCCGCGGGTGCACCTCGTTCAACCCGGGAACCGCGCTCGCAGCGACGGATCCGCCGCCGAACGTCCGGTCGAGGTAGTCGCCCTGGACGCGCGCGGCCGCGTCCTGGGCCCACGGCTTGGCGTCGATCGTGAGCGCGGTCGACTCGGCCCAGGCCCGCCAGTGGTAGAGCGGGCGAGGCAGGTGGACCACGCGGCCCAGGCGCGGAAGCAGCCGCAGGGCGAGGTCGAAGTCCTGGGCCCCGTCCATCGCGCTGCGCAGGCCGCCCACGGCGACCATGTCGGCGCGCCGGAACACCGTGAAGTGGCACAGGTACATCTGCGTCATCAGCAGCTCGGGCGAGAAGTCCGGCTTGCAGTACAGCTCGAAGTGCTGGCCGCGGAAGTCGATCTTGTCCTCGTCGGAGTAGACCGCGTCGGGGAACGAGCCCTCCTCGATCGCCCGGGTGAACTCGTCGATGCACCGCGGGTCGAGCACGTCGTCGTGATCGAGCATCCCGACGTACTCGCCCGTCGCCCGCTCCAGCGCCGCGTTGAGCGCGGAGGAGATCCCGCCGTTCTCCTTGCGCACCAACATGATGCGCTCGTCGTCGGCATGCTCGCGGGCGAACACCTCGAGGAACGAGATGACGTCCGCCTTCGTCGAGCCGTCGTCGACGACGAGGAGCTGCCAGTTGCGCGCCCGCTGGGCGAGCACGGACTCCAGGCACTCACGCAGGAACTTGACCGGCGGGTCGTACACGGGCACCAGGATCGAGACGGTGGTCAGGTGGCTGACCGAGCCCGCGGTCACCTGCGCGGCGTCCGCCAGCCACGCCCGGTACTGGCGTCCGACCCGGCGCTCGTGCAGGCGGCGCCGGACCCACCGGCGCACCCGGCCCGCGCGCCCGCGCGCCCGGCGGTACAGGCTCCGGTCAGCCACCGTCGCCGGCCGGTTCGATGGTGATGTGCGCGGGCAGCTGGACGACGCCCTGACCGATCTCGCCCCGCGGGCTCCGGACAGCGAACTCCACCGCGTCGTTCCAGGAGTCGAGCAGGCGCGAGCCGGTGTAGTCGAAGACATCGACGTGGACCCGGTAGCGGCCGGGGAGCAGCGGGTTGTCCGTCAGCGCCATCGACACGACGTGCCCACCGCTGATCGTGCCGAAGTCGACCCCGAGCCGGTGGTTGCTCAGCATCGTGACGAGGGTGCCCGAGTCGTGCTGCAGGGCCACCCGGACGTTGGGTCCCAGCGTCGGCTGGTCGACCTTCAGCCCGAGCCGGATCGCGAAGGTCGTGCCGGTCTCCGCGTGGCTGATGGCCTGGCCGGACGGATCGGTCACCTGTGCCGACGTGACCTGCACCGTCTGGTCACCGGGCCGTGCGGACCCGTCGTCCTCCCGGACGGCCGAGACGAGCGGGTTGCGCGCGGCCTCGTCGGCGTTGACCTTCCGCAGGTACGCCGCGATCGTGTCGACGGCGGGGCCGTGCTGCTGCATCACGCCGTGCTCGAGCCAGGCGATCTCGTCGCACAGCCCTTCCAGCTGGCCCAGGCCGTGGCTGACGACGACGATCGTGCGACCGGACCGACGCAGCGCGTAGAGATGGTCGAAGCACTTGCGCTGGAACTCCTCGTCGCCGACGGCGAGCACCTCGTCGACGAGGAGGACGTCGGGCTTCATGTGGACCGCGACGGAGAACCCGAGCCGGACGTACATGCCGCTCGAGTAGTGCTTGACCGGGTCGTCGATGAACTCCCCGAGGCCGCTGAAGTCGACGATCTCGTCGACCACGGCGGCGATCTCCTTGCGGGACAGCCCGAGGATCGAGCCGTTGAGGGCGATGTTCTCGCGACCGGTCATGTCCGGGTGGAAGCCGGCGCCGAGCTCGATGAGCGCGGCGACCCGGCCCTGGGTGGTGATGGTGCCCGTGCTCGGCCGGTAGATGCCACCGACCATCTTCAGCAGCGTCGACTTGCCGGAGCCGTTGTGCCCGATCAGGCCGTAGACGCTGCCCTTGGGGATCGTCAGCGAGAGGTCGCGGACCGCCCAGAAGTCTTCGGGGTTGCAGGCGCGGCCGCGCACGATGCGCTCCTTGAGGGAGTTGCGTCGGTCGGTGTGCCGGCGGTACCGCTTTCCGACGCCTACGAGCTCGACGGCGTGCTCCGCGGACGGGACGAGTTCGGCCATGACTACAGCAGCTCCCCGATGTCCTCGCTGCCCCGCTCGAACACCGACAGGCCGACCCAGAAGACCGCGAAGCCGCCGACGAGCAGCGCCCCGATCTCCCAGATCGGCGGGGCGA